>DATFVA010000517.1:0-6862 GCA_035260565.1 Ignavibacteriaceae bacterium
GCCCAATAGACAGGATTAGCCGTAAGCTGATCACTCTTCTTAAGATATTCAAGTTTAGCATTCCTCAAAGCATCCGTCTTCGTCTCTCCCTGCTCAAGCCTCTTATAAAATCCAACGACAATTTCAGCAGTTGATCTGTCATCTATATTCCATAAGCTCATAACAACAGATGGCACACCAGCGTAAATAAATGCCCTTGCAAGACTGAATGTCCCTTCTCCTTTAACGAATTTTCCAGTTCCTGTATTACAGGAGCTGAGCACTGCCAGATCAGAATTCAATTTCAGGTTATAAATCTCATAAGCATAAAGAATTCCGTCTTCGGCAGGACCACCGCCATTATTAAACACAAGGCGTGAATATGAAGGATATTCATCATCAGTGAATGCGTGAGTTGCAATATGAATGATGCCATGAGTTCCTGCTTCTTGTTTAAAAACAAATTCACTGGCATTTTCTCCTAAATAGGAATCACCGCTTATATAGTTTGATATTTCATTAACTTCATAACGTGACCATGGAAGAGTGGTCAGAATACTTCTCTCACTGCGAGAGGAAGACGCCGAATATTTAGTTATCTGATTATAGAAAGAAGATGAAAATAATGCATAACCAACCCATAGCGAGATAATCAGAACAGGAAATATCTGCCAGAACCTGGTCAATCCCGATCCCCTATTCTTTTCATTATTTTCGCCGCCTGTCCACTGTAATAATTATTTTCAGCTGTAATCTTTGTAAGCAATTCCCGTGCTTTATTTATTTCATCATTCAACAGGAATGAAAGTGCAAGGTACCACTCAGCCTGATCTTTTAACTTTCCCCGAAATGTAATGACTCTTCTGAAACTGATTTCTGCTTTTTCGGGATTGTCTATTGAGAGAAAAGAAACACCTTTATAAAATAAGGCTGTTTCATTTTTGTTTTCAGATGCAATTATTTTGTCAAATTCAGAGATCGCCTGTTCATAATTACCGGAGTTATATAAAATCATCGCAGCCTTTAAATCAAAATCATTATCCTCTCCCCTTACCATAGGAACAGTATTCGGATAAGGTTTGAAATATTCGTCAAATAATTTTTCCGAATCTGACTTTCTGAACATAATCAGTGCGGCTGTACAGGCAATTAATATCACAGCCGCCGCCGATATATAAAACCTTAAGTTAGTTTTTAAGATGCCTGAGTTTGATTTAATTTTAATATCATCTTTAATGCTATCAAGATGATATGCAGCATCATCATTTAAACTTAATTCGGCAATTCCTTCTACTGCATCAAAACATAAATCGCATTGCAGGAGATGATTTTCTATAATGTCTTTTTCCCTGTCATTCAGTTCCTCACGGATATAACCAATCAATTCCTTCTGCGAAAGGCATGAACCCATACTATTTGTTTCAGAATAATTCAGAATTTACCTTTAATTTTTCAAGTTTCAGTTTGAGATTTCTTTTTCCGTTCTGGATATAACTTTTAACCTGTCTGAAGTCATATCCTGTTTTCCCGAAAATCTCTTTGTAACTGTTGTTTTCGAGAAAGAATAAGGTTATACAAATTTTTTGGCCTTCCTCAAGTTCATCTATCGACCTATACAGTAGGGATAACTTTTGTTCATTACTATCTCCATTAATTAGATGAATAAAGTCAGGAAATTCCATAAACTCAATCTCACTCCCCTCATCATCCGGCAGTGGGTCCGACATATTTTCGACTGATTTCTTTCTGATTTGCATTAAACAATGATTTTTAGCCACTGAATGAAGCCAGGATTTGAAATTCCTTATACGATGCTTTTTTAACAGGTTAGTTAAATTCCCGAAAATTTCAATGACTGCGTCCCTGCTGTCTTCAACGTCGTGCAGATATTTATAACAAACACCATAAACAAGATGGGAATACCTGAGGAAAAGTTCCCCTAAAATTTTCTGATCTCCCGAATCAATATACTCTTTGATCAATAAAATATCGGGCAGATCTGTACGTGGTTTGGCCTTAAATAACATATGCCGCTAATATATATGGCTAAAATTACTCATTTTGAAGTTGGACGGCAATTAAAATCGTTTCAACGAAACCATAATTACATAAATGGATATTATTCAGCAAATGGAATTTGATAAATCAAATTCCTGTCCGATCCGATCAATTATTAAGATAACTTTTGTTAAATTTGAAGCAGCAGTAATACATTATTCCACTCATTATAGAAGCACAATTAAATGAGACCTGTTTATCTTCGAAAGGAAGCAAATAATATAGTAAGGAAGGTTATGATGGATATGGCTTACCTGGCCAGCCATCATAAAATAAGGTTAACCAAAAGGCTTTATGAGGACGGACTTTATTTTTATTTCAAAAATAAGGATGGAATTGATAAGTATTATTTGAGCAGGGACAGGATTAAAAAGGAGGATGAATTTCATTACTTCTTCGACTTCCCGTTTAAAGAAGAACAGGTTGAAGGGGTTATTACCGAAGATTAAAAATTGAACAGCGGATTAGAATTATCATGACCGCTCACAGAATAAATGATGATTGAATTCCCTTTCTCAGCTTACCCACCGTGAATTGTTATTCTGAGTTACCCGTTTCCCTGCATAAAATATCCACAAGTTCGTAATCGGGATGCCCTGATCTGACCATTATTCTGTTGGTTTCAAATTCAGATGACTGACCCTTCTCAAGATTTCCTATAATAGCCCTTACTGTATCCAGGCCTGTCTGGTATACAACCTCAACATCACCAAAATTTTTATCGCTGATATTTGTGATGGTTCCTTTTATTACAGCATATTTGGGAGGTGCTGTTATAGGGCCGCTGATATCCATTCCGGAGGCCTGGGATACCGTGACCTGATCTTTAACTTTGAAGTTCTCTGCTTTATGGGTATAGAAATATATTCCTGCACCTACTGCAGCAAAAAAGAGGAAATATAATAATCCCTTCATCAGCCGATCCTTTCAGTTATCTTGATAACAGGAAAATACTAAAAGAGTTTATTATATTCTAAAAAAACTATACTATTCTTTCCAGGGGCATCAGGTACAATCTTATTTCGTCATCCTTTTTAGCAACCTGTTTATTGAATTCCTGAACCTTTGCAATAAGGCTGTCGAGGCTCTCTTCCTCCGGGAAAGGGATCAATCTCACAGAATCGTGACCCGGAAATGTCCGTGTTCCAAGGTGAGGCAAAGCGCCATGACTCTTCCCCAGCACACTCTCCCATTTTATATAGGAATCAATTCCAAGTTCTTCGAGAAGTGTGATTATTCTATCGTCCAGAACATCGTGATAGGCTAAGAATGCTACTTTCATTTGTTTCCCTCCGATACAGGCAAATCATTTATTCCCCTTTTTCTTTTTGAAGATGATCTTCTGAAAATTTTATTAAAAATCTTAACAACAGAAAAGTCATCAAAGATAGTGTAAACGACAGGTACGATGAATAAAGTCAGGAGCGTGGATGTAACCAGTCCTCCTATAACCGCCTGTCCCATCGGTGAACGGAATTCGGAACCTTCACCGAAAGAGAACGCCACCGGGAGCATACCAAAAATCATAGCAAAGGTTGTCATAAGGATCGGTCTCAACCTTGTCTGTCCTGCCTGCAGGGTTGCATCCCACCTTTCCATACCCCTTCCCCGCAGGACATTAATATAATCCACAAGCAGGATACCGTTTTTTGTTACAAGCCCCATCAGCATAATTATACCGATCATCGACATAACTGACATTGAACTTCCGAAAACAAGCAGGGCAATTACCGCTCCTATGATGGCCATAGGCAAAGAAAGCATAATTGAGAACGGGTAGACTACACTCTCAAACTGCGATGCAAGAACAAGGTATACGAAAATAATTGCCAGTGCCAGGGAGAGTAAAATATTTACGAAAGATTCTGCCTGCTGCTGCCCGCTTCCGGCCACCTGTACATTATAACCGGGGGCCAGATCAATCTTGCTGATCCTATTTTGAGCGTCCCCGAGAACCTCCCCCAGCAGTCTGTCTGATAAATTGGCTTCTATCCTAATCTCACGCTGCCTGTCGTAGCGGTTAATCTTTGAGGGACCCGTACCTTTGTTAATAAACGCAACCGCATCAAGGGGAATCAGGAGGCTTCCTCCAGTAATGGTTTTATTTTTACTTTTCATTGTAAGGTTGGCCACCCCGCTTATTGTATTCCGGTTCGATTCCCGGACCTTAACTCTTACATTATACTGCTCGCCGCCCTCCTGGAATTTTGTTGCATCAACACCGTCAACCATAGCTCTGAGAGCCGTAGCTATTAAAGTAGGATCTACTCCGAGCGCTGCGGCTTTTTGTCTTTCTACAGTTACACGGACCTCTGGTTTTGAAGTCTCAAGCGAACTTTCAACATCAACCGCACCTGGTGTTGTCTTCACAATATGCTCCACCTTATCGGCATAGTTCTTAAGCAGGGTCAGATCCTCACCTCTTATACTGAAAATAACGGGCTTTTGTCCGCTGCCGGGACCATTCTGAATTCCAAAGCTGATATTTGCCGAAGCAATTGTAATTTTTTTCCGGAGTTCCTCCATAAAATCGAACACACTGTAGTCGCGGTCATTCTTGCTTACAAGTTTTACAAGAATATTGCCTATGTTAACAGGATCATTACCCGCACCGATTGTAGTTAATACGTTAACCACACCGGGTTTATTCTGAACAATCGATTCTATCTGCTTAGCAATGCTGTTTGTCTTCTCAAGCGAACTGCCGGGGGCGGCATCGATTGTTATAGTGAATTCGCCCTGGTCCTGCCTCGGGAAGAATTCAGAACCAAGCAGTCCCATCAGCATAATACTCAGGAGAAATACACCTATAGATCCGAGGACTATAATCCACCTGTGTCCAAGCGACCAGTTCAGGGCTGTTCTGTATTTTCCACTCAGCCATTCGAAGAAGTGGTTAAAGTAATAAAGAGTTTTCTCGATTATATTCCCATTACGAGAAAGGCTCTCATCCTCCCTTTTAAGCCAGCGGGCTGACAGCATAGGGGTAAGACTGAACGCGACAAAAAGTGATATCAATACTGCAATCGTAACGGTCATTCCGAATTCATAAAAGAATCTGCCAACTATACCGGGCATAAAAGCTACAGGCACGAAAACCGCCACCAGAGTCAGTGTAACCGCCATTACTGCAAGTCCTATTTCATCAGTTGCCGCCCTTGCCGCTTCGACAGGAGACTCCCCTTCAGACATGTGCCGGTAAATATTCTCAATTACCACAATGGCGTCGTCAATCAACAATCCTACGGCCAGAGATAAGGCAAGAAGCGACATTACATTCAGCGTAAATCCCAGTGCAGCCATTAATATGAAAGAGCCGATAATAGATGTTGGCAGAGCAAACGCACTTATAATTGTTGCCCGCAGGTTAGCCAGAAAAAAGTAGATAACAATTACTGCCAGCAGTGCACCATAAACAAGATCAAAGAGAACGTCATTGATAGAATTTTTAATAAACTCGCTGTTATCACGCGCTACCGTAATATGGTAGTCTTTCGGTATCTCCAATCTGAGCTTATCTAATTCTTTCTTAACACTTTCAGCTACCTGCACCGTATTGCTGCCAGACTGCTTCCTGATATCGAGTCCTACTGCCTGGTTTCCATTCAGCCTGGTAATACTGGTTTTTTCTTCAGTAGTATCGGTTACCGTTGCAACATTGTTCAGGTATATATTCTGACCATTCGGAGAAGAAACTATAATATTCCTGAACTCATCTACCTTGTCGAGTTTACCCATTGTTCTTAGTACAAACTGGCTGTTACCCTGTTTTATGGTTCCGCCCGGGATCTCAACATTTGCACTGGCTACACTCTGCACTACATCATTTATTGAAAGGTTATATGCATGAAGCCTGTCGGCGTCAACGGCAACAAGAATTTCTCTTTCTGCACCCCCGACCAGAGTAACAGAACCAACACCTGATATATTTTCCAGGCGCTTCTTGATTATATCTTTTGTAAAAGTGGTGAGTTCCTTTTCCGTTCTTTCTCCGGCTACCGTCAAAGTGAGAATCGGCTGACTTGACGGATCAAACCTTTGTATTACGGGCTCATCAACATTATCAGGAAGCTGAGATCTTACGGCCGAAACTTTCTCCCGCACTTCCTGCGATGCTATTTCACCTTCAACTTCAAGCTTGAACTGAATGGTAACAATGGAAACGCCTTCCTGGGATGTCGATGATATATGATCGACGCCGGCAATAGGATTTACTGCATCTTCAATTATCTTGGTGACGTCCGACTCAACCTGTTCAGGGCCGGCCCCAGGCAGCACTGTAGTCACGGTAACAACAGGAATATCAACATCGGGGAACTGATCTACATTAAGCTTTATGAACGAAAATAATCCAAGCACAAGGATTGCAAGTATAATCATCGTCGTGAATACGGGTCTCTTTATCGATACATCTGCTAATTTCATTTAACGTCTGTCCTTCAAGGTCAATTTTATTTTATGATTGAAACTGTCGTACTGTCCGATAGGTTGTTCATACCGGCTGTTACAACCGTATCGCCTTCTTTCAGTCCTTTTGCTACCTCGGTGATATTCTCATTTGTCAAACCTGTCTTAACATCTACCGGGATGGCTTTTGTACGGACGATCTTATAGACAGTATTTTTATTATTCTCAAAAATCACTGCCTGTGTGGGGACAACCAGAACATTCCGCTGCGATGCAAGTGTAATCTCAACATTAACGAACATGCCCGGTTTATACCAGCTATCTTTTGTATTTCTAAATTTTGCCTTAACCTGGAAAGACCTGGCTTCAGCTGAAGCCGATCTTGATATTTCTGATATCTTACCGGTAACAGCTCTTT
>DATFVA010000518.1:0-7138 GCA_035260565.1 Ignavibacteriaceae bacterium
TGAAATAAGCGGTAAAATGTTCAATTTTATCGCTAACTCCGGTTTTGGGAAGATCTTCCCCGGGAAGAGTTGTTGCAATAAACAATACAAGCCAGTATATGATCAATGGAAAATAAACCAGCCATTTTTTATTAGCTTCAAGTCTGCTAAACAAATGTTTTCCTTAAAAATTTAATTGCTGACGAAATATTTTTACTGATATCGGAAGCAGTATAACCAAATTCAGTCGATTTATTTAATAATAAATCGGCTGATAAACTATGAAGATATACGGACGCTATAACAGCTTCCTCAATGTTTTTTTTCTGAGCGATGAAGGATGCTATTACACCCGTTAAAACGTCTCCGGTTCCAAATTTAGCCATTCCCGGATTACCGGTTGTGTTTATCAGCGCATCACCATTCGGAATAAAAATTATCGTCGGGGCCCCTTTGAGTACCAGGAAGGCACCTGTTTCTTCAGCAAAACTGTGTCCGTATTTAAGGATATCTTTTTCCAGTTCATTTAATTCAATGCCGATAAGATGAGCGAACTCGGCATGATGCGGAGTAAGTACCGCATTCTTCAGATTGAAATGCTGATAACCTTCCTCGCCAACTGCAAAAATTGCATCGGCATCCATAACTATATTTTTATATTTACCGTCTCTGATAATAGTTAAAACAGCTTCCTGTGTCTGTCTTTCCCTTCCGAGTCCGGGACCAATAGCAACAACATCGGCCCATTTTATCCTTTTATTTAATTCTTTAACGTTTTCAACTGTCAGGATCTCTTTCTTTCCGTCTTCATAAGCATCAACAATTACCTCCCCAAGATTTTTATGTACCAGTCTCCTTACTGATTTAGGATAAGCCAGGATTGAAGCACCCGTCCCGGATAAAAGAGCCGCTTTAGAAGTAAGTACAGCTGCCCCCGGCAGGCTGCCTGAACCAGCAATAGTGAAGACCTTACCGGCTGAGTATTTATAAACATCTTTCTTTTTCTCAGGGATAAATTGATACACATCTTCGGGTTCAATCAAATATTCTGAAGTTTCATATTTATCATATAAGTTAAAACCTATGCCTATACCTCCCTTAAATATCTCTCCGCAGTAAACCGCACCACTCCCGAAGTATAAACCTTTTTTCAGTTCACCGAGGGTAATTGTTATATCCGCTATAAAAGCATTTTCGGCATAACCTTTATCAGCACTTAAGCCTGATGGAATATCAATTGCCGCCTTTAAGCCTTTGTATTTATTTATTTCATCAACGATTGACTTATAAGGTTCGCGTAAAGCTCCTTCTATCCCGCTCCCAAGCATTGCATCTGCAATTATGGGATAGTCTTTGAGTTTCTTAAGATCTTTAACTGATTTAAATTGAATAAAAGTCAGGTTTGCATTATCACTGCCGAGGTTTTTAAGTATGGTATAGTTTGTCCGGCAGTCAGGAGACATTTCAACTTCTTCGCCGATTTGAACAACAGTAGTTTCATAACCGCTATTAAGGAAATGTCTTGCTGCTGCATAGCCGTCTCCTCCGTTATTCCCTTTCCCGCAGATTAAAGCTATCTGTTTTGGAAGATCTAATTCTTCTCTTGCCATCTCCACATAGTTGTATACCTCAAGAGAAGCATTCTCCATCAAAACTATACCTGGTACTTTGAGATCTTTGATAGCGAATCCGTCAGTATCACGGATTTGCTTAGTTGAAAATAAGGGTATCATATTAGTTCCCTGATAAAAAGATGCCGGTTTATTGTTTAAGTATTATACTAAACTTTCAAACCGGCAGTCAAAATGCAAGTATAAAATAAATTTCACGACAAAAATGAGGAGATCAGACCTATAATTGCGCCGGGGGCAATACCCAGAATGATCACCAGCAATACTGAAATAATGACCGCCAGCAGCCCGGTACTTGAAACAGATGTTGTAATTTCCTCCTCAGCATCCCTGAAGTACATTAGAACAACGATCCTCAGGTAGAAGTAAACACTGATAACGCTTGAAATCACGCCAATTATAGCCAGCCATGTTAAACCTGATTCAATGGCTGAAATAAATACATAGTACTTTCCGAAGAAGCCTGCAAAAGGAGGTATGCCTGCAAGTGAAAACATGAAGATAGACAGCAAGGCTGCCAGGAGAGGATTTCTTGAACCAAGGCCCGCGTATGAGCGGATTGACAGGTTAGCTTCATCTTTTCCTTCAATAATTGATACAATCCCGAACGCACCAAGGTTCATAAATGTATAAGCAATAAGGTAAAAGATTATTCCTGCTATACCATCATAATTTCCGGCGGCAAAACCTATCAGCATATATCCTGCATGGGCAATGGATGAGTATGCAAGCATTCTCTTAATGTTATCCTGAACTATAGCGACAATACTCCCAAATACCATTGACAGCACAGCGATAACAGCAAGGTAAGGAGTGAATATATGAGGTGAAGCTGTACTAAAAATAGTTCCTAAGGTCACGATGATGGCGCTGAATGCAGCAGCCTTTCCGCCTGTTGAAAACAAACCCGAAATAGTTGTTGCCGAGCCTTCATAAACATCCGGCACCCACATATGGAACGGGAATGCGGCAATTTTAAAAGAGAACCCGATCAGAAAAAGAAGTATCCCGGTAATAAAAATAAAATCTCCCGATAATGAAGTGAAGCGTGAGATGATACCTTCTATCGATGTTGTTCCGGCCGACCCGTAGATCAAAGCTATACCGTATACTGTAAAACCTGTTGCAAATGCTCCCAGAAGGAAATATTTAAGCGAAGCCTCGTTAGCGGTGAGTCTTTTCCTGTTAAGTCCTGCAAGGGTATAAAAACTGATTGACATCAGTTCAAGACCGAGAAATATTGTAAACAGATCTTTTGCCCCCGCCATAAACATCATACCCAGCACTGAGCACTGAACAAGCAGATAAAATTCTCCGTAATCTGCACCGTATTTCTTCAGGTAGTCCATCGACAGGAGGCAGACCAGTGCTGCGCCAAATGTAAAAATGAAGTAGAAAATGTTAACAGTTCCGCCGGTAGCAAGCATATTCTGCAGTACAACTGAAACAGAATTTACTGTTGCAAGAGAATAAAATGCAGCTGCCAGGAAAAAAATTACTGAGATCCAGCTTATAACTGTTTCACTTTCTTTCCTGAACATTTCCACTAATAGTGAAATAAGAATTCCTGCGCCGATAATTACGAGGGGAAGTATGTTGTAAAATTCCTGTATACTATTGAGCATATCTATAAGCCTTGGGTCTGCCTCTTAAGCAGATTTAATTATTCAATAAATAAAATGTCTTCTTCTGTTTCTTCGATCTTCACCTGGTGTTTTTCAGCAAGGTAAATAACGATTTTTTTATGATTATCGAAATTAAATATATCTTTTCCCTTTTCAACAAGGACCATCTTTATAGCTTCATATTTTGATACAGCGTCCTTTAGATGCTTATATTCTTTAAAATAGATATCGGTATAATCTTCATTTTCAGTAATATAAACATGTTTGGATGCCGGTGAGAAATCCATAATTATATCATCATCAACTATAACTTTCAGGAAGATCCCCTGGAACGGAAGTATCAGCCTGTTTTTATAAAATAATCCTTTCGGTTTGCTTTTCAGTATCTCATTTAGTGTGGCCATATATAGATTCCTTTAATGAAAAAAGAGAAAGTAAATTATCAGGAACAACGGTATAAGTATAGGTATCGAATATTTTATCATATAAGTGAAGAAACTCGGCATTTCAATACCCGCTCTCTCACATATTGATTTCACCATGAAGTTGGGACCATTTCCGATATAAGTCATCGAGCCGAAGAATACGGCTGCAACCGATATCGCCCTGAGATAAATTATATCCTGTGAAACGAAATCGAGTACATGAGCTTTTACATTTACATCAAGAGTATATTTTCCCATTGCTGCACTTTGAAAATTCAGATAAGTAGGCGTATTATCAAGAAACGAAGATAACCCGCCTGTTGCCCAGTAGAAAGTGCCGGCATTCAGAAGATCCCTGTTCACCCTTGCTTCTTCGGCAATTAGCTGAAGGGCCGGGACCATAGTAAGAAATATTCCTATGAACAGGTACGCTACTTCTTTAATGGGCTCAAAGTCGAACTCATTAGACCTTAGAATTTCCGGATCCGCCTGTTTATAAGAAAGATAAACTACAGCAAACATTATAACTTCCCTGATGCCGAAAGGCAGCGGACTCCAGTCGGGTACCCAGGAAAAAACACCGGGATCAAGAAAGACCGAGAATATAATGACAGCAAGGTAACCGAGATTCCTGAAGCCTTTAAATTCTACCTTTCCTGTGTAGCCGTTCTGAACAGGGGTATCATTTCCTTTGTCATTAAATTTGTCAAACAGGAAGAATACACCAAGGATAAGCATGATCATCGGTATCCAGATAAACCAGACATTCTCTAATACCCAGAAAAAAGGGACGCCTCTTAAGAACCCGATAAATAAAGGAGGATCGCCTATCGGAGTAAGCGCTCCGCCGATATTACTGACAATAAAAATGAAGAAGATAACATGATAAGCTTTTATCCTGTTCTGGTTCATTTTTATATAGGGTCTTATCAGCAGCATCGATGCTCCTGTAGTACCGATTACATTAGAAATAACGGCGCCGAACAATAAGAAAAGAACATTCATATACGGCGTTGCTTTTTTATCTACTTTGATAAAAATGCCGCCGGAGGCTACAAACAGAGAACTCAGCAGAGCTATAAATGAGATGTACTCTGCAAATATATGCAGAAGACTATGATACTCATTCAGAAAGATCAGGTAATAAACAACAGTAACAAGTCCTAAGATGATTGCCAACTTCGGATAATGTCTCTCCCAGAAATGCTTATAGAACAACGGGCCCGTTGCAATCATCAGAAGCAGTAATATAAAAGGTATTACCATGTAAGGTGTAGGGAGAACATGCTCCCCCGCCTGCTCAAGGATCTTTACCTGTATACTATCCTGAACTGCCGGGACTTCCGCCGCAGATACATTACAATAAAAAAAGAACGACAATATTATAGCCGCAATTATCCTGCTGCCGTTTCTCATATATTTTCCTATTCGATGACTGACTGCACTGCAATGTGCACCTGTTCTATAACTTTTGCTGTCGATTTTTCTGATACATTCAAAAACGTACTCGGATAGATTCCAATCCAGACAATGAATATGAAAATAGGTATGAGTACAAGCATTTCTCTTTTATTCATATCAGTTAGAGAGTTCATCCCGGGATTTGTCACCTTACCGAATGCAACTCTCTGATACATCCACAGCAAGTAAACTGCTGCAAAGATTACTCCTGATGCTGCAAATATTGTATACCACCAGCTTCCCAGTACAGGAGATTTAAAAGAACCAAGGAGAATTAAAAACTCACCGACAAATCCATTCAACCCGGGCAAACCTATTGACGACAACGAAGCAAATAATAATGCGAATGCATAAAAAGGTACTACCTTTGCAATACCGCCGTACTCGGAGATTTCTCTTGTGTGAGTCCTTTCATAAAGAACACCGACAAGGAGAAATAAGGCTCCTGTAGAAAGTCCGTGATTGACCATCTGTATAACGGCTCCCTGTATTGCCTCCTGAGTCATCGCAAAAATCCCGAGCACCACAAATCCTAAGTGTGCTACCGAGGAATAAGCCACAAGCTTCTTCATATCCTTCTGCACCATCGCAACCAGCGCTCCGTATATGATTCCGATTACCGCCAGCACGGAAATGTAGGGAGCAAAGCTCACTGCTGCCTGCGGAAAAAGGGGAAGGCAGAATCTGAGCAGCCCGTATGTACCCATCTTCAAAAGCACACCGGCAAGGATAACGCTTCCTGCAGTAGGCGCCTGAACATGTGCATCCGGCAGCCAGGTATGCAGCGGGAAAAGCGGAACTTTGATTGCAAAGCTGAATGCGAATGCGGCGAACATCCAATTCTGGATATTTCCTTTTATTGTAGGACCGACTTTATATAATTCAGTTAAATCAGTAGTAAAGTGTCCGAGCGGTGCAGATGCATAAACCGCGAGCCATATTATGGCAATCAGCATGAGCAGACTGCCGAACATTGTGTAGAGGAAAAACTTAACTGATGCATAAATCCTTCTGTCCCCTCCCCATATTCCGATGATGAAGTACATCGGTATAAGCATTGCCTCCCAGAAAATATAAAACAGAAACAAATCAATCGAGATGAATACTCCGAGCATCCCGGCTTCAAGCATAAGCATAAAGAAAGTAAATTCTTTGACTTTTTTATTTATGCTCTTCCAGCTGGAGAGAAGGGTAAGCGGAGTAAGGAAGGTTGTCAGCATCAGAAGCAGCAAACCCATTCCATCAATCCCCACTTTATAACTTATGTTCAGCTTCTCAATCCATTTAAATTGATGAATAAACTGGAAGCCTGAAACAGAGGGATCAAAATTAAAATAGATAAACAGCGATATCACGAAAGCCGCTAAAGATACTATAAGTCCGAACCATCTGACTAAATTTTCTTTGCCTTTATTAAAAAATAAAAGAATTATAGCACCGGCAACCGGTGTAAAAAGCAGGTAAGTTAAGAGATAACTGTTTTCCATAATTTATAGACTTAAAATAATCCAGAAAAGAGCGATAACAATTCCGAGCATCATTACTACTGCGTAAATCTGGGCTACTCCTGTTTGTATTTTTCTTATTCTTGATGAGATAATATTTATTAAAGAGGCTGTACCATTTACCAGCCCGTCTATTATTCTGGTGTCGGTAAACTTCCACAGTACGGTTTCCGAACTTTTAACGATAGGATTAACTATGGCCGCATCGTATACTTCGTCGATAAAATACTTATTCCATAACAGGTTGTACAACCCTTTGAACCTGTTCGACACCCTTTCAGCGATAGCCGGTTTCTTCAGATAAATATTTCTTGCCAGCCAGATTCCGCTTACTGCCAGTACTACTGATATTACCATCAAAGTAATTTCTGATCCTGCCGAATGCGTGCCGTAAAGAGCTAACTTTCTTTCAGCATTCTCAAAAACAGGAGCGAGCCACCCTTCAAACATATTCCCGCCTTCTCCCGAGAACAATGCGGGGATACCTATGAATCCGCCGATTGCTGCCAGGA
>DATFVA010000519.1:0-7383 GCA_035260565.1 Ignavibacteriaceae bacterium
TCCGACGCAAGGAGGATTTATCCCGCCGATAGGCGGATGGAGAAATCTTAGGCTTAGCCCGGAAGATTTTTACTTGTTACTTGTTACTTCTTACTTCTTACTTCTTACTTGTTTGCGTGATTTCTCATCAGCCATTGAACAAACCTTAACGGTTTTAACCGTTTACCCTCAGGCTGACTTGCCACGAGCTTCAGCTCGTGGGCTTCTATAAAAATAAAATCACGGCTTTAGCCATTTCAACTTACCTTCTTAACCTCTTATCTTCTTATCTTCTTAACCTCTTATCTCCTTAACCTCTTATCTTCTTAACCTCTTATCTCCTTAGCCTCTTGTCTTTTTTCTGCTTACCGATTTCTGCCTACTGCTTACACCTCAGGTCAGGAGACCTGAGCTACGCTGCGGATTACAACTCCCTGCCGATCATCTCGATACTTTTCTCACTTCGTTGCCTTCGCCGTATAACGGCGATACCTTAGTAGCGATAACGTAACCCTTATAACCCATAAGCTGCAGAGCAGCGACACATTAACCTTGGTCTCAGCAAAGTTCTGTCGTTCCCGCCGTGGCGGTCCCGCCGCTATAAATTAGATCTAAAATTGTCGGGATTTCGTATAGACTCAAGATTTCGGTGCTAATCGCAACCTCAACATTTCAATCCTCCGTCAGCTTTTGTCATTTCGATATCCGATGTAAGGAGGATGGAGAAATCTTAATAAACGCCAATTAATTGCCATTAAAATTTTCGAACTTTCCGAACCCGTAAATTCAATTAATTCATTATTTTTCAATAAGTTAGAACTTCTATGCTTTCAATGGGTACGGAAATAACCCCCATTCTCCATCTTGTCCAGAAGATTTTAGATCTGCAATCTCACGCCTGATTTTTAAGATTTTTCTTGACTCTTGTACATTATTCTGCTATGTTCACAGTTAGTGTACAAGGCTATATAGTGTACAGAATGAGGAAATGAATAAAGAAAGAAAAATATTAAAGGAAGCATTAGAACAGTTTGAAAAACTAACTGGCTTAAAAGCTGATACTGAATGGAATCCCGGAAATAATGACAAAGGAATTGATGCTATAATTACAATTCCGAAACTAAAATTCAAACTGTATGCGGAAGTGAAACTAAATCTGACAAATCAGACGATGGGCGGGATAGTACATATGTTGAATGATTTGTATGCAGAGGAAAAAGTAATATTAATTACTCGTTATGTCACTCCACAATTAGCAGATCGCCTAAAAGAATTGAAAGTGTTTTTCCTTGATACTGCGGGTAACATGTATATCAATATACCTGACATGCTTCTTTTTGTTAAAGGTAATAAAACAAAGATGCTGCCCCCGGAAGAAAAACCTGTGAGAGCTTTCCAGCCGGCGGGCTTACAATTGATTTATGCATTACTATGTAATCCCGGACTCGAGAATAAGCCATACAGAACGATGGCTGAGAAAGCAAACATTGCCAATGGTGCGGTGGCACTTGCTATTAAAGATTTGAAGAAACTTCAATATCTGGTGGATATGCGAGAAAAAGGCAGAAAGCTTAAAAACAAGAAAGAACTATTACAGAGATGGGTGAATCAATATGCTGAATTACTTCGGCCAAAATTATTTGAAGGCAGATATAAGGTTGAAGATAAAGACTGGTGGAAAAACCAGGATATAACAAAATATAATGCCAGGTTAGGGGGTGAAACAGCAGCTGCAATGCTTACAAAATATCTAAAACCAGAGGAACATACTATCTACATAGATGATAATAAGGGAAAAATAGTTCTTCAATTAAGATTAAAAAACGATCCCAAAGGGAATGTGGAATTGGTTAAAAAGTTTTGGAATTTTAATGATACAAAAGAGAAGAACATCGTTAATCCCATTTTAGTCTATGCTGATCTCCTCGCTACAGGAAACAACAGAAACATAGAAACAGCAAAAATCATATATGAGCAGGAAATCATTCAATATATCCGGGAAGATTGATAAATATACCTTAGAAATTATAAGTTCAATAGATAAAGTAACAAATTCTCTTAGTTTCCCTTTTTTTATAATTGGTGCAACAGCAAGGGATATTATTCTTGAACATATTTATAATAGGCCGGTTTATCGTGCGACGAATGATTGATCTGGGCATTAGAATAAATAATTGGACAGAATTTGAGAAATTAAGTACAGCCTTAATTGAAGATAACAGATTTAACTGGGATGAGAGAATCGAACATCGCTTTTATTTTGAAAAAATATATCCTATAGATATTGTCCCTTTTGGAGATATTATATCTTCTGCCGGAACTTTCGAATGGCCCAAAGAAAAAAAGACATTTACCATCATCGGCTTTGAAGAAGCTTATGAAAATTCAGATCTTGTAATCCTTCGTGAAAAACCTTTATTAAAAGTTAACTTTGCAACTGCTGAATCATTGACCCTACTTAAAATTATATCCTGGGATGAGAAATATCCAAGTCGGTCCAGAGATGCTATTGATATTGCATTAATTTTAGAGACTTATCTGGAAGCAGGAAATATGGAGCGGTTATCCGAGGGTGATTCTGATCTTGTTAATGATGAATTTGATTTCAATTTTGTTGGTGCCGTCTGCTCGGACGAGATATTGTGACTGTTTTTAATAAGCAGTCAATAGATTTAATAGTAAATATTCTTGACAAGGAAACCGATAGATTAGTACAAGACATGGTAAATGAAAAAAAATCAGAGATGAAAAAGATTTTGAATATTATTTGAAATTAGTAGAATCATTGAAAATGGGGATTTTAGAAAGAATGAAAATAGGTTAAACTAATCGATTTGAATTTTTGGCTCAAATCCAACTATTTAGCTCCCCTAGCGGAAGGATTACCGGATCTGATTCAGTGTGCAGATGATAAATATAAATAATTTTCTATATAAAAAATGATATAATCTAATTCTTTACTTCTTCATTAACTGTTCTAATCTTAAGTAAATCTATTTCTTCTTATTCTCAGGTACCACAAGTTCATATCCCAGACCTTTATACCAGGTTGGATCACTATACCCGAGGGACAAATTGATGCAATTATGATGCAACTAAATTCGCAGGATTTCAAGATGTAGTGTTCATTTTATAAAAGATTAGATCATCATTATACTTGACGATTAAAATCAGGTGGGAACTTAAGATTATATAGTCATTTATTATGTAATTTTGCATAAGAGAAACGCGTCGGGTCTCCGAAGCGAAGTTTATAGACTTTATAACTTTTCGTAATGGTGGAAAAATAAGGAGGGTCCTATGAAATTAAATGTACTTTCAGTCGGTTTAATACTTATCCTTCTGAACATCAGTCTGAATAGCCAAACACAAAAATGGAAATGGATCAATCCTTATCCCACAGGAGCCTTAGTCAACCAGACATGGTTTATTGATGAACAAAAAGGGTTTATAATTGGGGAAGCAGGAACATTAATGCGGACTACCGATGGAGGCACAACCTGGTACTCAATAGACCTGGGAACTACTACTGCCAACCTGTTCAGGATCTCTTTCTCAGATGCTTTTAATGGCAGGATTCTGGGCACAGAACTAAATGCAGACACTCCTTTTTTTGCAAGGACAACAGATGGAGGAATTACCTGGACGCAGTATTCAATAACAACTGATCTCTTTTTCCCTGTCGACATTTTCTTTGTAAATAGCCAATACGGCTGGTGCCTGGATAACCTTGGCAAAGTCTTTAAAACAACAAACGGGGGTCAGTACTGGATCAATAGATCCCTTCCTAACTTAATACTTCCCTCCTTTCAAAAGATATTATTTGTCAACCAGAATGATGGATATGTTTTTGGAAGCACTAATAACAATATAGTATCTTTTACAATTGCCCGTACAACTAATGGCGGCACTAACTGGAGCATTCATTCAGGCCCACCAACAGGAGAAATCTTTATCGCGGATATTCTGAATGATAGCAGTACCATAATAGCAAATAATTATGGATTGCTTCTCAGATCAACAGATTACTGTGATTCCTGGACCTTTAAAATGAACTCTCCTGTCCGCCGGTTCTATTCAATCGATTTCTTAAATCAGCAGTACGGAATGATTGGCACTGATTCCGGTAATGTTTTTCAGACTTCGGATGGAGGAATAAACTGGAATCAAATTAACATTGGATTTCAAACCAATATTAATTCAATTCAGTATATTTCACAGAATTTCCTGACAGCAGCGGGACATGAAGAATATGATACTTATACATATATTTTGACATCTACTAACCAGGGAAGCAGCTGGTCCAACCATACCAGAAATGTCATAGGTTCGCTGACTCAATGCGGAATTGAACCAATCGATTCATTAACAGCCTTTATTTATGGGATTCCTGACTGGGTAGGCGGATCAATATATAAGACGACCGACGGCGGATTAACATGGTACCTGGTTTATAATACCTCTGACTATCCAATAAGTGATGTAAAATCGTTGAATGATCATATTATATTTGCATCGGGGGGCAGCAGCCAGTCAATAATCCTGAAATCTATTGACAGCGGAGAGACCTGGATGGAAACAGCATTCAATAATGAATGGGTTAAAGGTCTTTCACTGATAGATTCCTCCGCAATATTCGCCTTCACCAACTCAGTCATTTATAAAAGTACTAATCTTGGAGCTGAATGGAACATCACATTCCAGCCGACGGAGGCTCATTTTCGCGATTTGGAATTCACCTCCAGTCTTGTAGGCTACTGTGCAGGCGGGAACTATTCCTCTCAGCTGCATAAAACAACCGATGGAGGCAGCAGCTGGTTAACGTACAATTTTCCAACTTCAGATTTTGTGGAGCATTTAAGCTTTCCTTCAGAGATGGTTGGTTACGGAGTTACCTGGGGAAAAGTATATAAAACCATTAATGGAGGCATTTCCTGGAATATGCTGATTAGCCCCTACGTGTCCTGGCCGGATATAGTATTTAATGATGAGCTGAATGGCTGGATAACCGGGGGGACTGGAGTTTATAAAACAAGCAATGGGGGGCAAACCTGGGAACCAGAAATACTGCATTCGGATAGTCATTTTTCAGCATTTGGAATTAAAAGAAATCGCAGTCTGTGGTTGACCGGTTCTAATGCTGACATAATTAAATATACCGGAGAACTTTCCACAGCAATTGCAGAGTATAACGGAACGGAAATCCCCAGAGAATTCTCACTCCTCCAAAACTATCCAAATCCCTTTAATCCTACTACCAGAATCAGGTATGATGTTCCAAGAGAATCCAGAGTAGTTTTAAAAATTTATGATGTCCTTGGTGCCGAAGTAGCAACTCTTATAAACGAAAACTTAACACCTGGAAAATACACAGCAGAATGGAATGCAGGACAGTTTGCAAGCGGAGTATACATCTACAGGATGGACGCAGAAGGATTTTCTGCTTCCAAAAAGTTAATACTGGTAAAATGAGATAGCACTAAATGAGACTGATTCGATAAGTATTAAAATAAAAAACCTCGAAAATATCTTGTTTTCGAGGTTTTACTGGGCGGAGAGACAGGGAGTCTCCAATGGATCCTGCGGACAAGACGCGGGATGAATTAGAAAAGATAGGATTGCATTTAGCGAAGTCGGAAAAGTTCATTTTGAAATAACGATTATTATAATACCAAAAGACTTCGAGATTTCTAAAATTTATTATGCTCTCCCAAATTCGTAGTGCCAATAAATCTCATCCGGTTAAATTTATCAAGGTTTTTGTGACATACAATTTGATATGCAGTTGATCCGCCGTGTCTTCCAATAAGCACTGACCAGGCTAGAAAAATTTCGTAAATCCTGAATGTTCGTTCACCGTATTTTTCAAGCACCTTTTCTTTGTTAGATAGCCAGTTGTCATACCACCTGTTAATAGTAATTGAATAGTGGTTGCCTATGTTTTCAACCGAATGCACTTCGAAGCCGACTTTTTCAATTCGTTGTAAATCCCAGTTCAGCGGCATGCTCGCATCAGCTCCTGAGAAAATATATTTATTCATAAATAATCCCCACACGAGGTCTTCCCGATTATGTTTCTGCAGCAAGCTGCTCCGTTCGCGCAGTCCGGCAATTTGTAAATAAAAAAGTCCGTCATCTTCCAGCAGATCGTAACACTGTTTCATAAATTTTTTAAAATACTTGATGCCAACATGCTCTGCCATTTCAAGGCAAGTAATTTTATTATACTTTTTGTCAGTAGGAATATCTCTGTAATCTATCGTCCAGATTTTTGCACGATCTTCGACACCGTAATCCTTAATTTGTTTTGCAGCCCATTCCGCTCCAGCCTGGGCGATTGTAACTCCCGTTGCGTTAACTCCATAGTATTTAGCCATATGAGCCACAAGCGTGCCCCAGCCGCAGCCGATATCTAATAATTCATCGCCTTCTTTAAGCTGCATTTTTTCAGCGATCAGGTTCATCTTATTTTCCTGTGCATCTTCCAGCGACTCATCTAAATTTTTAAAGTAGCAGCTTGTATAAATCATCTTCGGTCCCAGGAACCATCTGAATAAATCATTCTTATTATCATAATGACTTCTAATTATTCTCTTATCCTGCTTCTGGGAATGATTAATTACTTCCGGAATCATCCTTGAAATGAAAAAATAATAATGCGGCGCGGCAAAATTAAAACTGAAGATATCGTCCTTGTATTTCAGCAATTCCATAAAGCTGACTTTGATATCAACTTTTTCAGAAATATAATCTTCAATAAAATGACCCATTGCCACTTTTTTCTTTAGATATCGCCCGGCCCCTCTTGGGTTCTTTACTTCGATAAGGTCAGAGATTGTTTTAGTCATAATGAGGGTTTGCATTCAGTTTAAAAGCAATAAACAAAGATATATAATTTTTGAAAAACTTCATTTCTCCAACAATATTAAAAGTTTTTATTAAAATAACCTGCCAGGTTCTGCAGTCAAACGGACAGAACATAGCTGAGATATGCCGGCAGCTCAGTATAACTGAACAAACATACTACAGGCGGAGAAAGGCAAACGGAGGAATGCGGGTAGATCAGGCAAAGACGCTAAAAGAGATAGAGCAGGAAAACAGCAGACTAAAAAAATTTTTCGCAGATCTGTCACTGGACAATGCTGGGAGAAAACCTAGGCGGGGATAAGGAATGAGAACTTTTTTAATTACAAAAAGGAAAACCGGAACCCTATTAAGTACCCATACGCCAGGTAATATGGTTTCGCACAACACAATTTTATCTGCAAATGAGCGATTTAACTTTCTTATAAATAACAAGTATATTTTTTTGCTCATTTACAGATAAAATTATTAATAGTTATGTGTCTTATAAATTAATTCCTTTCAAGTCCTTCTGAAATAGCTAAATCTTTTCAACTAATC
>DATFVA010000520.1:0-6485 GCA_035260565.1 Ignavibacteriaceae bacterium
CTGATACGGAATGTTCTTATTGCCCATAGATATTTCTTTTTATTTATTTAAAAGTAAATAATATATAGTATAATTTTTATAAAAATAAATTGCCTCAGCGCGGAGATTACGGCGCAGCGGTCACAGAGAGAATAACACAACTGTTCAGTTATTTAGTGCCTTTCGTAATTAAAAGTACCGGAAGATCTTCCTTATTTCAGCAAAATCATTTTACGATTTTTTATTAAACTTCCCGACTTCAGCTGATAAAAATATACGCCGCCTGACAGACTGCTCCCATCGAACCTCAGCGAATAACTCCCTGCCTGTTTCTCTTCACTTACCAGTGTTGCAATTTCTTTCCCCAGAACATCATAAATTTTTACAGTCACCATACCTGAATACGGAATTTCATACCTTATATTGGTTACAGGGTTAAAGGGATTCGGATAATTCCGGCTTAAAATAAAATCATAAACCGTATTAACTGCAACTCTGATTTCGTCCGAAAATTTAAAGCTCCCGTTAAAGTCAACTTGCTTTAATCTGTATGAATAAGTTCCTGCAGAAACATTCTTATCAATAAATGAATAATCTTTCTGCCCTGATGTGGTCCCATTCCCCCCGACAAATCCAATCCTCTCCCAAAGACTGCTTTCTGCATTCTGCTTACTACATACTTCTCTTTCCACTTCAAATCCTTTATTATTCGTTTCTGATGCAGTCGACCAGGAGAGTATTACCCTGCCGTTTAAAACTTCACTACGGAACGAAATAAATTCTACCGGCGTAGGGTCGGGCTCTGTTATAAAACTCCATTCTGCAACTGTTGGATAGCAAGGAGTTCCATAATTGATTACCATCCAATAGTATGTGGTAAGATATTCAAGCGGTAAATAATTCGAAGATATACTCCAGGATGAGTCCGGCTCGCCTCCCTGAACCATTGTTAAGCTATCGGGATCCGTTCCGAAATACAATTCGCTCACTATGTCGCCGGGACTATTGCTCCAGCTCAGCTGAGCTAAATTCACCGGTACATTTTGAGCCCAGGCAGGAGGATCAGGATTTGAAGGAGGAGCTACGCTGCATGGACTGAGATCATATAAAAAAAATGTGTCGTCAAGTCCTGTATTACTCTGCATTATACCCCCTATTAAAAAGTTTCCGGCAATGTAATCTATAGTTGTAAATAAGCCCCCGGCAATGCCGTCTGTAAGATCAATGCAGGCATCGTGGGATATTCCGGTAAATGTCCCTGAAGCTATATCAAACTGGTAAATTATCAGGCTGCCCGGACAAACTCCCCCGCCCTGGTCGAATACCCAGAGATATTCTCCGCCGGTAGTGATGTCATCAAAAGCTGCCCCGTATTGGTGTGTTAAACCGGTTGAGAAGGAGTTAAGGGTTTGACCTGTTCTGCTTACCAATGTCGGATCATCCGTCCAGCTTCCGCACCAGAATCCGTCATTTATTTCATCGTAGGCTATAAACCTAACGGCTACAGGACTTGAGATCGTCCCGATAAGAGTCTTCGTATTAAAATCCATCTGGTAAATTATATTTGCCGCTGCTCCTCCGTACATATACGTCCCGTCAAATGCTAAATCCCTTAAACCGGTCACCCCCGGAATAGAAAATTCCTCTACAAGATTACCCGACATATCAAATTTATGTATGAGGTTTGATGCCCATCTTGTTGTATAAATATATGTACCGTCAAACTCAGCACCTGCATTCCCTGAAGCGCCCGATGCATTAGTAACATTAAATGAGAATTCCAGGTCCCACATAGCCAGGGTATTAATCGGAATACCTCTTTCAGAACCAGGGAATGGTGAAATGTCTCTATTGTCATTCTGAGAAAACAAAAGTGCGGTGCTCATAAGAATTACGGACAAAGGACAAAATAAATTCCTGATCATAGAACTACCTCCTATAGTTTAGCTATGCAAAACAGGAATAGGGCATTAACTAATTAACCCTAAAGGAATATAAAACAGAACGCGGAAATTAAAAATCTATGTTTGTAATTTGCATTATATATTTGATATAAGCAATAATTTGAGGCATTATCGATTCGGAGAGCAGAACAATATGCATAAATCAGATAATTCTATTACCTCTTCGCCTTTGGCTGATTAAAGGTGCTATGCTATTTTAATCTAATGCCGGCGCTTATAGTAAATTTCATTTTTCAAGGATTTTTACCAACTGTTAATGCTTTTCCAACCTATCCGGGTAAAGGACGCAATTCAATCAAAAGATTCCTACACTCCGTATTTTTTGTGTAATGGTGAGTTGATTACCTTACGCAGTTTTAATTGCAACTCATCGGCATCATCTCTGGTTAAGCCGTTTGTTGAAATTAATGGATGAATTATAACTTCCGATATACCCGGACCGGCCTTCCCCTTCAGCAATCCTTTGCGCTGCAGCCTTTCCCAGTTTGTTATAAACGTTACAGGTAAAATCGGAACCTGCTTGCGGACAGCTAATGATACTGATCCTGTTTTAAATTCAGATAGTTGAGGAGCAGTCTTAGAAATAGTGCCTTCCGGAAGGATAACCAAAGGATGTCCCTCATCAATTACCTCCATCATTCTTTTGAATGATTTTATTAATCCCATCTTATTTTGTCTGTCGACTAATATATTCATACCTGATGTATAAAAAATATGGAATAAAGGCCATTTCCCAACTTCCTTTTTCCCTGTAAACACAAAATATTGGTCGAATATTGAGTAGAGGCAGGGAATATCTATAAATGAGCTGTGGTTAGAGCAGATGATAAAGGCTTTATCTGAAATAACATTTTCCCGGCCCTCAACTTTCAAGATAATTCCCGCACAGGACAAAAACAGTTTCGCGTAGAATTTCATTATTTTAAAAGCTGAATTGAACCGCCTCTTTTTAGACAGGAAGAAGCGAAAGAACGGATAGAGCAGGATTAAAAGTAAAACAAAACATACAAGGAGATATATTTTATATACAAATCTGAGCGGGAATAAAAAAATTGACATCAATGATTATAGATTTAATATTAGAATATTTTTAAGAACAAATATATAAGCTTTCCTCTTTAAATAACGGCTTTAATATGCTTGTAGAGTTAAAGAAAGTATTGCCGGGAGCTGAGCGGCTGGTGCTCTGAGCCGCAGTTAAGGTGCTCAAAAAAGTGAAATCACAAACAAAGAAGTGATAAAAATAGAAAGATTAAAAAGCAAATGTTGTTCTGATAAGCTGATATATATTATTTTTCCTCAGACTTTAATTATCGGGGAGAGGTCATGTTCCGCAATCAATCAAATTATAAACTGCAGATACTCACATTCACCAAATTAATTGGTGTGCTTTTTACTGTTATCCATTAAGCTTATTTAAGCTGAATGGAGTCAGTCGAAGGACCCGTACGGCCGGTTTATTGTTTCAACCGGCTCCGGAAATAAAGTCCCGGCCGGGGCTATGGAAGCAGGCGTCTTTTAAGCTTCGACAGTACCCGTCTTAACTTTCCCGGCCCGCTTATAATTAACCATAATAACTCCGTTTGGCGTAACCGTACTCTGTGCTATTGTAAAAGCTGCAGGTATTGCGCCATCCTGAAATAACTTTTTCCCCGTACCAAGCGTCAGCGGGTAAGTATTAAGCCAGAGTTCGTCTACTAAATCATGTTTCAGTAGTAACTGAATCAGCCTGCTGCTCCCCCAGACTTTTATATCAGAACCCTCACCTTTTTTAAGTTTTTTGATATCTGCCAACCCTTTCAGGAAAATAGTATTTTCCCAGTCTGACGCTGCCCTTGTATTAGACAAGACATACTTTGTAACATCATTGATACCCGGCCAGCCGGCTGCATGTTCAGGCCAATAGCTCTCAAAAATATCAAAAGTTTTCCTGCCCAGCAGAAGATCTGCCGCTTTCATCTCTTTTTTCCAGACCTTGCCGGCAGCATCGGAGGCATAAGGTGCAGTCCATCCGCCATATTTGAAACCTTCTGAGGCGTCTTCTTTAGATCCGCCGGGTGCCTGCATTACCCCATCTAAACTAATCATTGATATAACTATTATTTTTCTCATATAATGTCCTTTCTTAAAAATTATGTTAAGCTGGTCCGATAACCCGATTGATTAAATCAAACATCCGTAATCTATCAGTATTCAGTAACTAGAGAACGGGTTATATGCGTCAATCTTAATGGCTGACTGCGCCAAACTTCGCTGCAGAAATGCTGTCAACAAGACTCCTGCAATTACTTCATCTCGCGTTTCACTTCGGATTTAAAATCCTTTGGTCTTCCAACAGCGGTTAATCCCAGTATAATACGTGCTCTGTCAAGTGAATCATCAATATTTCCGAAAATGTTCTCTTCACCCACTTCATCCATTATATTATATTGCGTAAGGGCAAATAATGGCTGTGCATGAACACCGGATAATATCAGATGGATCCCTTCATTTTTATTTTCACGTATAATTTCACTAAGTAAATTCAGTCCGGTTGCATCAATAGCCTGTACATTCCTCATTCGCAATATCATCACTTTTGGTCTGTTCTCAACGCTCTGCATAACTTCCTTGAATTTTGTTGCAGCCCCGAAAAAGAATGGTCCGTTAATTTCATAAACTTCAACACCTTCAGGTACCGTTTTATTCTCGATTGCATTCACATCGGTTACTTCTTCCTCATCGTTAAGTTCCCGCGTTATAATGCTTACATTTGAAACTGCCGCCATTCTTCTCATAAATAATATTACTGCCAGTACCATTCCTATTTCAATCGCCACGGTCAGATCAAAAATCACAGTAAGACCGAAAGTAGTTAATAAAACCACAATATCACTTCGGGGACTTTTAAACAGCCTGATAAAAATGCGGTACTCGCTCATATTGAAAGCCACCACAACCAGTATAGCAGCAAGTGTGGCCATCGGTATCAGTCTTGCCCATTGTCCCAGGAACAGCATTATCAGCAGTAATGTAAGTGCGTGGATTATTCCTGCCACCGGTGTTCTTCCGCCGTTCTTAATATTAGTTGCCGTTCTTGCAATAGCTCCTGTTACAGGTATTCCGCCGAATAACGGGGTTATAATATTTGCAATACCATTAGCTACAAGTTCCATATTCGATTTATGCTTACCCCCTATCATACCGTCTGCAACAACAGCAGATAACAAAGATTCAATAGAACCGAGTATTGCGATAGTTGTTGCCGGCAGTATGAGCTCCTTTATAACTGTTAAATTAAATGAAGGAATTGAAGGCGCCGGAATTGAAGAATTTAATACACCGAATCTGGTTTCAATAGTTTCCACATTTAAATGAAACAAATGGACAATCGCAGTTGCCAGCAGGATAGCTACAATTGATCCGGGAATTTTCTTTGAGAGCCTGGGCCAGAGAATTATTACCAGGAAAGAAAATAAACCGACAAACAATGCTTCATAATTTATATTTGACAGGTGTTTCAGGTATTCAGCCCATTTCTCAAAAAAATCTGCGGGCACTTTAGGAATGTTTAATCCCAGAAAATCATTCACCTGGCTCGAAAATATCACTACTGCAATCCCGCTTGTAAATCCTACAACAACAGGATACGGAATAAACTTTATCATCGAACCGAACTTTGCAAATCCCATAATGATCAGTATAACACCAGCCATTATGGTTGCAAGCATCAGCCCGTTTATTCCATAATTCTGTACAATTCCGTAAACTATTATTATAAATGCACCTGTCGGTCCCCCTATCTGTACGCGGCTTCCTCCTAAAAATGAAACTATAAATCCGCCAATCACAGCGGTAATTATTCCCTTTTCCGGTGAAACACCTGAAGCAATTCCAAATGCAATAGAAAGAGGAAGAGCTACAATTCCTACAAGAACACCGGCTATTATATCCTTATAGATTTGTTCCTTTGTAAGGGTAGGCAGTAAAACAAAAAATTTAGGCCTGTACATAAACTCCTATATTCGAAAAATATTCAGCTTTGAAATTTATCAAAATAAATTCAATTTTAATCAATACCACAGTCCGGATTTTTCAGCGTCCGGCTACTCCGGAGCAGCGGGAAAATTCTTCAAATTGATTGCATCCCTGTTTTTGCTAGCGGTCGCAGGCAGCGACAACTCCCTGCCTGTTTCTTTTCATTCACCAGCTCTGCAATTTCTTTCCTGTTGATTATCAGCTTAAATAATTGCAAATTATTATTAGTAATAAAAATAATGTAAGGGTGCATCAAGTTGCCGGGGAATTTTTACTTATTTAATCTCTCTTATCCAATTGTCCTGTTTATCTTTTGGATCGCGGCAGTTCAGAAAATCACCCGGAAGGATGATCCGGTCTCAACCCTCTTTACTCAGCCTGATAATAATAAACTCTACGTGATGGGATCTGCTTCCGCTCAATCCATGCAGGATAACCAGTTCCCCCTCTTAAAATTGACAGTAACCCTGTTTACAGCCCATTGTCAAATTCACAGATTTCTATCGAATGACAATTGTATTCTGA
>DATFVA010000521.1:0-2869 GCA_035260565.1 Ignavibacteriaceae bacterium
GCACAGGCGGGTACAGCCACAAAGTCACTTCTTTCTCTCCTCGATTCTATTTTTTTCATTGTGCTCAAGTCGACGCTTTCAACAGGACTCATCAGGGTTGCTATTGGTTTCATTGCTGAACGGACGATCACCGGCATACCATTTGAAATTCCGCCTTCTATTCCGCCTGCACGGTTGGTTTTTCTTATCAATCTTTCGCGCGATCTTATTATTTCATCGTGAGATTCCGAACCTGTTCTTTCAGCAGATTCAAACCCTGTCCCAATTGAAACGGCTTTCACTGCATTTATAGACATCATTGCAGACGCTATATCTGCATCAAGCTTCAGATCGTACTGCATAAAGCTGCCAAGTCCTGCCGGAACCCCTGAAGCAATTGTAACAAAAGTTCCTCCAAGTGTGTCCCCTTTCTTTTTTACCTGTTTTATTCTATCTATAATCCTGTTTTCATGATCTTTATCGAATACCCGTACATCGCTTTTATCGGCTTCAACCGATAATTCCCACGCTGAAAAGTTTTTCGCCAATTTATTCTGAGTTAAATTTTCAAACATATTCTGATCCGGGTATTCTCCTCCGATACTTTCTACATAACTGCCGATAAAAATATCAAATTCTTCAAGCAGTCTGCGTGCTACAGACCCCGCTGCAACCCTGGCAGCAGTTTCCCTTGCGCTGGAACGTTCGATTGAGTTCCTGATATCATTGTAGTTAAACTTACATATCCCGACAAGATCAGCATGCCCGGGCCTGGGAATTGTGACCTTTTCTATATTTTTCTTCCCTGCTTCGGGCGACATCTGATTTTTCCAGTTTTCCCAATCCTTATTCCTGATCAGCAGAGAAACCGGGGAACCGATTGTCTTCTGAAATCGTATACCTGACAAAATTTCTGCTGTATCCGATTCTATTTTCATCCTGTGGCCGCGTCCGTATCCGGCCTGCCTTCTTTTAAGGTGGTAGTTCAGATAGCTGTTTTGAAGGTAAAGGTTTGAAGGAATTCCATCGATTATTACTGTAAGGGCCTTTCCGTGTGATTCCCCTGCAGTTAAGAAGCGTATCATTTTATATCCTGTAAAATGTTGAGCAGTTAATATAAAAAAAACGCCCGAATACCGGGCGTTCTTTTATAAATATTTCTGAATCTTATTCAGGTATCTCAAGCGCATAGAACCTTTTATTCCCCTGTTCGTCAGCAACTCTGAGCATAACTGAACTGCCTTTATTGTCGTCAATTATACTCTTGAAGTCGCTTACAGAATTAATCTGTTTTTTGTTAGCTTCAAGGATAATTAGTCCCTGAAATAATTTCTGATCTTCAGCTTTACTGTAAGGTTTAACCTCAGTAATCAGCACTCCGTGATCAATATTAAATTTTGTCTTCTCCTGGGTATTGAGATTCCTGACCGTAAGTCCAAGATTATCAAAAGCTGTGGATGAGTTATTCCCATTAGATTCATTACTATTATTCTCTTTATTCACAACCGGTTCATTGGGCTGCTCTGTTTCCCTTGCTTTCAGTGTAACTTCCCGATTAATTTCTTTGCCGTCACGATACAGAGTTAAGGTCACTGTTGATCCGGCACTTTTACCGGCTATATAGCTCTGCAGGGTATTGGGTTCATTGACTTCTTTTCCGTCAATTTTAAGAATAACATCCCCGGCTTTAATATCGGCTTTGCTTGCAGCCCCACCTTCAACGAGTCCCTGAACAATTACACCTTCCGGTTTGCTCAAACCAAGAGCTTTTGCCATTGCATTATCAACTTCGCCGATATTCACACCAATATAGCCGCGGCTGATTTTACCGTGTGCAATCAGATCTTTAGCAACCGACTTAGCCATATTGACCGGAATTGCAAAACCGTAGCCAATATAAGTTCCTGTTCTGCCGGCGGCTATTGCAGAATTCACACCAATTACAGAACCGGATAAATCAACTAGTGCGCCGCCGCTATTGCCCGGGTTGATAGCTGCATCAGTCTGGATGAAATTCTCAACACCATAGCTGTTTTTAATTAGTCCAAGCTGCCCTCTTCCTATAGCACTAACTATTCCGGCAGTTACAGTAGAAGAAAGCGAAAGAGGATTGCCTATTGCCATTACCCACTGGCCAACCTTTAAGTTATCAGAATCCCCGAGGTAGGCAACGGGAAGATCTTTAGCATCAATTTTTATCACTGCCAGGTCAGTAAGAGGGTCAGTGCCGACAACAGTAGCATCAAATGTTCTCTTATCGTAAAGTCCAACTGTTACTTTATTTGCGTTCTCAACCACATGGTTATTTGTAAGTATATAGCCGTCATCAGAAATTATAATTCCGCTTCCGGTTCCTTTTTCTTCCTGAGGCATATCTTTAAAAGGGAAAAAGAAGAAGTCGTTATGGGGATTTTCAGCAGAAGAAACCACTGTAATCTGTACAATAGTTGGGGTAACTTTTGCAGCAGTTTCTATAAAAGCCTTACTGAAAGAAGTGGCATCCGCATCAAGGTTAACGGGAGGGTTGCTTGCACCAAGGTTTATATCCGCCAGTCCCGGCCTTACCAATCCAAACCCGGAAACAAGCAGGGCTCCAAACAGGATTCCGGCAAACACCAAGGCAAATGCACCAAATAATCGTTTTGATCTCATGTTCTATTCCTCCGAATTAAATTCATTTTTTAGAATTAGACTGCATTGCTGCATTTGTAGCAAACTATCTATAATACCTCATTTGAGCAATTGAAGTGACTGCAAACCCTTAAAGCCGGGGATATGGTGTCTGGTAAAACGTTCGAGGAAACCAATTGCCTTTTCCTTAGTTGATTTGCTTATTTTCTTTGCCTGTTTATTATATTTTAGACACAGCAGGTAGTTAAAAAGTTCCATG
>DATFVA010000522.1:0-3034 GCA_035260565.1 Ignavibacteriaceae bacterium
AACCCCTTAAGACCCTCTATCTGCCCCATATTTATACTATTTCTATTTACTATAGAACCTGAATAAAATTAAAAGGACCAGGAAATTCTGTCATCCTAAAAATAAAAGTTGAGTCCCAATCCTATCTTAGTGGTGAAGTAACGAAATGTCCGTTCTTCGGTCACATAGTGGGTGCTATTCTCAGTGATATGACGGGAAGTAAAGTCGCCGGCGACGGATGAATACAATACCCTGATATCTGATTTTAGTGATAAAGATTCATTGAATAAATATTCTGCCCCAAACCCGAAGTTAAGGTGCCAGGGAGAATTTAATTCTTCGATATACTCCGTGGAATTGTCCTCATTTATCTCGCCTGGCTGAGGTTCAACGAATAATTGTTCGTAATTATTATTCGCAAAAGCGATCTGTTTTCCCAATCCTGCTTCAGCATAAATGCTGACTCTTTCAGGGAGGAGATCCCCAAAATAAGATTTAAAACCAATTGTAAAATCGAGCAGCTTCAACCCCATGGTATTGACATACCCGGACGCACTCTGACTGCCGAAATAATCCTCATGTTCCTGGTGATTGCTGTATTCATACGAGGATGAATATCCCGCCGATAATGAAAACCTGAAGTCAGGGAACCCATAAGTCAGCTCAGCCTCAAGATCTGTTTTATTCTCTGAGACAGAATAAATGTCGGGATTAGAAGGGTATTGGTAATTATAGACTCTATAGACAGTTCCTGAATAATAAGGAACGTAAAGGACGCCGAATGACCATTGTTTCACGCTGCTTTCGGGATTCGTACCAGACTTTACGGCCGCTTCAGCTTTAGAGTTCTGTATTTGAGCAAATGTAATGAATGGAAATAAAAGAAGTATTAAGGTCTTCATATAGGCCCCTGCGATTGGTTAAAGAAATAGATTGATTAAACGGATATGAGTACGAAGTTCTCTGTAATGTCCGGTAATATCCTAACATCTTTCCCTGACTGTTTATTAAAAACGAAGTTAGATATTCAATTATTGTGCCTTATTAAAAATATGATATTATTAAAGCATAACAAATACCAATCAGCGGAGTGCACTAATTTATGTACTATCTTTCAGGCGATTACTATACACCTTTAATACTTGCTTATGTTTAATAATTCAACTGGGGGGACCAATAACACTAAGTTCTTTTTAATATCATTGAAGTGATATCATCACTCTGCGGTTCCCCATTAACGTGCTTACTTACATCCCCGACAATACCGCTGATGAATTCTGCGGCAGGTTTGTCTGCATTTCTGATGAAGAATTCTATCATTCTATCATCCGAATACTCAATCTCATCTTTATCCATTGCTTCGGGGATACCATCGGTATAAAGGAACAGCTTATCCCCAGGATTCATAACAAGTTTCTGCCCCTCGTAGGGAATTCCCAGATCGAGCATTCCAAGACCAATACCCCCGGCATCGATCTTATCGAGCCTGCCATCTTTTCTTAGAAGGAGTATCGGATTATGACCCGCGTTGACTACATCGAGTTCACCGCTTTTAGAATCAAGTACTGCCATAAAAAAGGTTATGAACTTATCGGGGGGCGATGCATTGTAAATAAGTTTATTCAGCCTATCCGCCATCTCTGTTAACGGAAGGTTAAACTGAAGATACGAATACAACGAAGCATTTAAAGTATTGACAAGAAGGGCAGCTGCAATTCCTTTTCCGGCAACATCGGCAATTATCAGGGCATATCTGCCATTTCCCATATCAATACAATCATAATAATCGCCTCCGACCTCACGTGAAGGTATATTTTCCCCGGCCAATTCATATCCTTCAATTACCGGCAGGACCTCAGGAATAATCTTCTGCTGGATTGAAGCCGCCAGCAGCATTTCTTTTTCAATTCTTTCCTTTTCGAGGGATTCTTTCAGAAGAAAATTATTTTCAATCGCTGTACGAACCTGACGAGAGATTGCCTCAAGCAGCATCATATCGAGCTCCCCGAATTCGATAACACCTTTACGGGATTCCTTTTCCGAAAGGACAAACCTGTAAAGCGTATTCCTGAATTCAAAGGATGATTCGATCTTATAATTGCTATTTAAGATTTTATCAGCCGGCAAACCGGGGGGAAAGGTGACCTGCTGCGCAGCTACTTCTTTATTACCTTCCGCAACGCGTATCAATGCCGATGAAGAATTGGTTAATGAAACCATTCTTGCAAGAGCCATCTCGAAGAGGATATTTTGATTTTCAAACTTCGCCAGGTCGATACCGGTATCAATAAGGTTATTCAGCTGCAGAATTTTTTCATTCAGGTCGAAGATAAACTGCTTTTCTTTTTTCTGATTAAGGAAGGACTCGTAGGCGCTGGAAAAAACCTGCAGGAGTATCTGGAGTGTTATTTTATCGAAGTCAGATAATCCCTCCTCATAAAGTTTGCTGCCCATCAGAATTCCCAAATAAGAATAATCAGTCAGGGGCAAAACGACTGAAGCATTATACTTCCCACCATCATGATATGTAGTTTGCTGCTTATTGTTTTCAAGGTATTTTTTATCAGCATCATCAAAATTTTGTGATCCAATCACTTTCCAATCTGATTCCGGACTAACCTTATGCAACAGATGCAGGTCAGTGATCATAAGATTTGTCCTGAGCAGATTTCCGAAATTTTTAAAGATTCCCTTTAATGAATCAGACTGTGTTAATAACTTAAACCCTTCCTGGAAGGATTCGGCCTGCAGCGAAAGCTTTTCAACTAATAAATTCTGTTCCAATTAATTAACCATCATAATTATATTTTGTGTTCCCTGGCAGTTGTCTTTTAAGCAAGTTCCTTCATAGCGGAATCGAGGGAATCTGCCATCTGCGAAAACTGGAATAAACCCATTATCTTAAACGTCTTTTCGATTGACGGATCGAGGTTTAGAAATATTATCTTCCCTTCCCGGTCATTTATCTGCTCGATTACCTCAAGCAGGTAGGAGATCCCGATTGAATTAATGACCTTCGATTTTTCCAGGTCAAATATTGCATTCTTTATTGGGT
>DATFVA010000523.1:0-9232 GCA_035260565.1 Ignavibacteriaceae bacterium
ATTCCTTTACATCTACAGCATACGGCGGTCCGCCTTTTCTTTCTTCCACAGGAAAAAGCAGGGCTATAAGCTTTCCACCCGGTTTCAAAAATCCCGCTGTTATTTCAACGAACTCTTTTCTTCGTTCCGGAAGGACTGCGCAATAGGTAACATAATCATATACATAATCAAAATAGTCTTTATAGATTAAATCAAGCTTGAAAATATCCTCTTGAATAAAGTTCACCCTGACGTTTTCCTTGTCGGCCAACCCCTTTGCAAATTTAATGGCCTCTACGGAGAAATCCACTGCATAAACATCATAACCCATTTTTGCGGCCAGTATTGCATCGTAGCCTTTCCCGCATCCGGTAATAAGAATCCTTCCCGGTTTGAGAAACCGCTGTTCATGCAGCAAATCCTCAAATACAGGTGTCGTGGTTCTCATATCCCATCCAGCCTGGTTATTAAGATATTTATCATCCCAGAAGGATGCTGAATCAGGCGATACCATAAATATCTATAAAATAAGATGTTGATATTGATGCAGACTTCATTAATTTTGAATAAAAAAAAGTAATTATTATGAAAAAGTTATTGTTTGCAGCAATAATAATTATTCCCCTGTTAAATGTAAATGCACAGGAGATCGGTGAACTGGCACCGGAGAAGAAACCGGAAGTTTTTCCGAATAATGCACTCGGACTCGATATTATGTTCAGCGAAGGCGGTTTCGGCTTAGGAGGTTTTTACAGAAGACAATTTTCAGATAAAATTACCGGGTTTACCGATTTCTCAATTTCGGAAGCAAAAGATGAGCGCGAGATTGAATATTACGATTACTATACAAACCAGACTTATACTGTGGGAAAAAAGAACAGGGTGTTCTTAGTACCGGTCAACTTCGGCGTACAGTACCGGCTTTTTGAAAATGTAATTTATGATAACCTCAGACCCTATTTAAACCTTGGAGTCGGTCCTTCTATTGTTCTTACTACTCCTTATGAAAAAGAATTTTTTAATTCATTCGGGTATACAAAAGTTAAAGTTGCAGCAGGTGGTTATTTTGGATTCGGGGCTAATTTCGGATTGGATAAAAGCAGCCTGGTCGGAATTAATGTAAGATATTATATAATACGTTTTTTTGACGAGGGCGTTGAGAGCCTGACAGGACATTTCAATAAAACTCTCGGCGGTTTTTTCCTTACTATTAACCTCGGGATGATGTATTGAGTGCTGTTCTTCCTCCTTTCAGCGGATTCAGTAAAGATATTTTTGCCTTCCTTGAAGAACTTGAAAAAAATGATAATACAAAGTGGTTTGCCAAAAACAGGGAGCGCTACCAGGAAAATGTAGTCCTTCCGGCAAAATCATTTGTATCATCAATAGGACAATTCTTCACCCAGTTAAACCCGGCAATCAGGACAGAACCAAAGTTCAATAAAACGATTATGCGTATAAATAAGGACATGCGTTTCTCAAAAGATACCCCTTATAAGAATTATTTTTTGATCCATTTCGGCAGGTTCAAGATGGATAGTGAATTTTATCTCTACTTTGATAAACAGGGTGCGGATTTCGGAATATTCTTAAACGGGGAAAAGGGAGATGAATTATTTTTTTCACAGAACCTTGAGAGATATCCCGGGGAAATTGCAAAGGTCTTCGATCAATATAAATTAAATAACCGGTTCGATTTTCATGAGTTTAAGAAAATACCTCAGCTTATACAAAAAAAGTTTAATGCAGATAAACATTTTGATTTAATCAGGAAGAATAAATATATCCTTCTTGAACGGGAGATACCTCAAACCAGTAAACTTCTGTACAAGGCCGACATTTTAACGGAACTTGTAAAAAACTACGCATCGCTCTACCCTCTTTATTGCTTTGCTATCTCACATCAGCCTCAGAAGCTGCTCGATAAATTTGAAGAAACAATGGGGGTACCTGTTTAATCAGGATAAAAGGAAAACGATTAAAGTACTGAATGACTCTTTTTCCATTTGATAGTACACCCGATAGAATATGTTTCAGGAATAGAGATCTGCTCACCGGTCAAAAGCTGATTTATTGCATCACTTAAATATTTCGTTTTCACTTTATCCGGTTCTTTCCAGTTGTCATCAATCTTTCCATGGTAAGCTAGTTTCCTTTCTGAATCAAAAACATAGATTTCAGGTGTATGCGAGGCATCGAAGGCTTCGGCAGCCGACTGATCCTCATCCCGCAGGTATGGAAAATTGAACTCCCTCTGTTCTGCTCTTATTTTCATATTCTCAAAAGAATCTTCCGGGTATCCGGATTCATCATTAGAATTTACTGCAATTACCTGAACTCCTTTATTCCCGAATTCCTCCTGAATTTCTTTCATTCTCTCTTCATATGCCTGTACGTAAGGACAGTGATTACAGCTGAATATAACTACAAGGATTTTTTTATCATCGAAAGCAGAGTCCGGATAATATTTTTCATCAGTCCCCTTGAGCCTGAAACCCGGCATAGGAGAACCAATTTTCAAATTGTTTGCTGCCATTTTATTTCTCTCCGTTATCAATTGAATACATTTAGTAAATAAATAATCTTATCATTAAATTACAAATAAGATGATCAAATTCTTTTCGTAATCACTATACTCAACTCCTTTTTTGATGGTAAAATACAAGGACTTTACAGCTAAGCTCACTGATACTTACGCGAGATTCCGTGAGCAGTCGCTTTCGAACAGGCGGATTAAACACTCCAATATAAAACCATTAATTGAGAAACTTGGAAACAACCCTCTGTTTTCTGTGAGTCAGGCAGGTTTGTCTGTGCAGAACCGGGAAATTTACCTGGTATCCATAGGAACCGGTAAGACGAAAGTTTTCCTCTGGTCACAGATGCATGGCGACGAATCAACAGCCACAATGGCTATCTTCGATATTTTTAATTTTTTTGCAGAGAAAAATGAATTTGATGATTTCAAAAGCGAAATTCTGAGTAATCTTACTATTTATTTCATTCCTATGGTAAACCCAGACGGAGCAGAAATATTTGAAAGAAGAAATTCAATCGGCATCGATCTGAATCGTGATGCGGTTCGTCTGCAAACTCCGGAAGCAAGAATTCTCAAAAATACTTTTGGTTCCATTAAAGCAGATTTCGGATTTAATCTTCATGATCAGAGCATTTATTACAGTGCCGGTAAAAGCTTCAAACCTGCCGCAATTTCATTTTTAGCACCACCGACCGGTTCAGATAAAGCTATAACCGGGGCCAGAGACAAATCAATGAAGCTGATAGGGCAGCTTTATAATGTCTTAAATGATTTTATCCCGGGGCAAATAGGAAAATATTCCGATGAATACGAACCACGGGCTTTCGGGGATAATTTTCAAAAATGGGGAATGGGTACGATTCTGATTGAATCAGGGGGACTAAAAGGAGATCCTGAAAAGCAGTACCTGAGAAAACTGAACTTCATTCTTTTGATGACTTCTTTTGTAAGCATAGCAGGAAATGAATATTTGAATGAAAGTCACGATACCTATGAAAGCATTCCCTTTAATGAAAAGGACGGTATGATGGATCTGATACTACGGAATCTGAGTTACAGGACAGACGAAGGGAACATTATGGTAGACGTAGGAATAAACAGAACCGAAAAAAATACAGATTCGGCAAATTCATTTTTCCAGGTCGGTAGAGTTGCCGACATAGGCGATCTCTCAGTATTTGGAGCTTATGATGATATTGATTTTTCCGGAATGGAAATCTCAGCCGGAAAAACTAGTAAGAAAACAGCCGGTTCTGAAGAAGAGCTATCAAGACTTAACTTTCCAGAATTATATTCTCAGGGATATACAAGCGTTAAAGCCGGATTTGAATTTGCGGGGGAATACTCTGCATACCCGATAAATATCATCTTAAAAGACTGCCCGGATGAAGAAAATATTAAAGTTGACGGCCCCGCTAATTTTATAATTTCCCGGGAAGGAAAAATAAAGTTCGTCGTTATAAACGGTTTCCTCATTGAGATTGAGAATCCTGCAAAGACGGTCCTCAATGGGGAAGTTGTCCGCTGAAGGTTTGATAAATAGTTTAATTTTAATATAATTGTCAATAACAAATATCAATCACCGGATATGATAATCTAATATGTTTCCATTCCCGGTCCTGCTGGCGATAATTGATGATCAGAAACAGCTTTATGCTGATTTTGAGAAGGAAGCCATTCCTCATATGGATGCACTATTTAACTTTGCACTCAGAATGACGGGCGATAGTGATGAAGCCGACGACCTTGTCCAGGAAACATACCTTAAAGCATTCAGATTCTTCGACAAATTTGAACGAGGAACTAATTGTAAAGCCTGGCTGTTCAGGATAATGAAAAACACTTACATAAATTCATACAGGAAATCATCCAAAGAACCGGACAAAGTAGATTATGAGGAAGTCGAAAATTTTTATGAAAGCATAAAACCTTCTTCAACCGACAGCGCTCATCTCGAAAAAGAGATGTATGACAACCTCCTTGATGATGAACTTTCAAACGCAATTGCTTCACTGCCTGAAGATTTCAGGATGGTAATTATATTATGCGATATTGAAGGATTTACATATGATGAAATAGCTGATTTTATAGATATCCCCGTGGGCACGGTGAGGTCGAGACTTCATAGAGCGAGAAAGATGCTGTTTGCAAAGTTATATAATTATGCGGCTGATAAAGGCTACGTCGATAAAGCACCCGGATTAACTGAGTAATATTTATGAAGGAAAGCAGAGATTTATATTACATTGCAGCCCTTGCAGACGGAGAAGTAAAAGACCCTTCGGAAGAAAAAAGTCTGCGGGATAAAATCGAAAAAGATCCAGGACTGCAGTTCGAATATTTTGTACAGAAATCTATAAAGAGACTTGTCTCTGAAAGATTAAATATCTCCCGGGTCCCTGAAAAAGTAAGGATAAGACTCGAACGAAAAATATCTCCCCGCAATCGTCTAAATCATTTTTATAAGATGATTCCGGATATATATTTCACAAAGCCTCTTGCTGCATGGGGAAGTACAATTGTATTACTGGCCGCTATTGCCCTTATTATTTTTAACCGCACTCCTACTGCTGAATTTAAAAATTTTGCATTTGAACAAAGCGGAAGCGGCAATATGTATGTACAGGCAATGAATAATTTTGAAAACATCCTGACAGGAAAGCTCGCCCCGCAGTTTGTATCGGATGACGCTGAGAAAATAAAGGAATTTTTTAAGAAACAGGGCGTAGAATACCCTGTGTATGTACCGGAAATCAAAGATTGGAAACTCGTAGGTGCAGTTGTATCTGTTGATCATGGCGAGAAGTTTGCGCATCATGTCTATTCGATGTCAGGCGGGGAGCTTGTTTATCTGTTCCAGGTAGATGAGACAGAAATTAAAAAACATAATTTCCTGACATTAACAGACGACCTGGTTTCATTTCTCGACTCAGGCAACTGTTATGAATCTACGAAGGGAAACCTGGTTACACTAATAACGCGGGTTAAGGGAAATATTTTTGCTGTAGTTTCAAACGGATCACCCGGTGAAATTGAAAACAATCTATGTCAACTAAATTAAAGTTAAAACTATGTTTAATATCAAAAACATCCTGTTACCAACCGATTTTAGCAACCTCTCTCTTTCTGCAGCAAGGTATGCAATCGATTTAGCAAAACAATACGGGGCAAGGATCCATTTCCTGAATGTCCTTGAGAAAACTCCCCCTATACTTGCAATAAGGTCGCTCGATCTTTCCGAGGAAAAAATTATCAAAACCATTGATGAGGACGCCAGAAACTCCATTAATAAGGCACTGGAAAAGATTAATATTGATAAATCAATTGAAATTCTGCCGGTAATCAGGAAAGGCATTGATTTCCAGGTGATAATTGAATACTGTGAAAGTAATAATATTGATCTTATAGTGATAGCCACACATGGCAGAACAGGCATTCTGCATACACTTTTAGGCAGCGTAGCTGAAAAGGTCATACGATATGCAACTTGCCCGGTACTGGTTATTACTCCATCCGAGAGTGAGAAATAGGTAGTTTTAATTTTCTTGATTATCCTCACTTCTTTTGATATATTTCATGTCTGGAAGTTTAAAAAGGTATTAAAATGGCTAGAGTTAAAAATGTTGAGGCTTTTTGCGGAATTTGTAATGCCGTAAGGAAGATGGAACTATTAGGAGAGGCCTCTTTAAGTGAAAATAATGAGAATAAAAGATGGGCTAAATGCAAGAAGTGCAAGCAAACGATGATTATTGACCTGACAGAAGATGTAAAAGAAACGAAACCTTCATTAGAAGGAATTGAGAACGAAGACTGCACTGTATATTCCCCTTCCAAATCATTTACAATCGGGGAATCCATTTATCATCAGAACTGGGACGATTTCGGGAAAGTTGTAAGGAAAGAAGTACTTTCCAACGGATACAGTTCCATTACAGTGGAATTTCAGAAATCAGGAAATAAGAAATTAATTGAATCAATATCTCAATAAACAACCAGTTAAAGCGAGGTGAAATAATTTGGTTGGTATATCAGTAGGCGAAAACGAATCAATAGATAAAGCATTAAGAAGGTTCAAAAAGAAATACGAAAGATCCGGAGTGCTCAAAGAATTCAAAAAGAGAACCTTTTTTGTCAAACCTTCAATTAAAAGAAGGATGGAGCGACTCAAAGCCGAACGACGTGCTCATAGAACTGATTCTAACGATTAATCTTAATTAATCAAAATAATTAAGCTGTCCCGAACATGGTTTGAGACAGCTTTTTTTATATTCCCTTTCCGATCTTATTTCAGTTGGATTTTCGGCTCCTCCTGCCTTTTCTCAGCTTCTTTTTTAAGATAATATTTTTCAAAATGCTTTGTGACCAGCGTAAAAGCTTCATCAACATCATTACAGAAAGAAAAGAGGTTCATATCGGCGGAACTTATTACCGCATTTGCAACGAGTCCGTCAAAATTGATAATATTTTTCCAGTACTTTTCATCATAAACGATCAACTGCATTTTCTTTTTTATTTTATCCGTCTGAATGAGGGTCACTATCTCAAAGAATTCATCCATAGTTCCAAAACCGCCTGGAAAAACAATAAGAGCTTTTGCCAGGTAAGCAAACCAGAATTTCCTCATAAAAAAGTAATGGAATTCGAATCTAAGATCCGGGCTTACATATTTATTAACGAATTGTTCAAAGGGGATACTTATGTTTAATCCCACCGAATATCCCCCGGCAAGCTTTGCCCCTTTGTTGGCAGCTTCCATTATACCTGGTCCCCCGCCGGTACAAATAATAAACCGGTTTCCTGAAGTATCCAGGTTCAGCGACCATTCGGTCAACCTTCTGGAGAGTTCTACTGCATCCTCATAATAGCGCGACATCCTTACCATATGCTGTGCATTCCTCAGCGCCCCTGCCAGTTTTTCATTCGTTGTATCCTTCGGGTTAATTGTTTTGAACCTGTTAAGAGCAGTCATAGCTTTTTTCTTCGACATAAGTCTTGCTGAACCGAAAAAAACAATGGTATCAACAATCTTGTGCTTTCTGAATTTTGACTGCGGTTCCAAAAATTCTGAAAGAATCCTTAATATTCTGGCATCGGATGAATTTAAGAAATCGAGATTTTCATAAGCTTTCCGGATTGATTTAGTTTTGGCCATATCTGCCTTTAAAATTTATTTTGAAAGTGAAGTTAGATTGCCTTTTAATTATTATTAATTTACTTCATTTTTACAATAAAAAAATAAGGATAAAATTAAAAATCAATAATATCCCTTTTGCGGTCATAAAAATAATATTACCTGTTAATTAAACAAATTAAGATTAAGCTGTAATTATAAGGATGGGCATGATTAAGCGTACGATTTTTGTTCTGTTATTTTTTGTCTCTATTGCAATTCCTTCAACTAAAGAGGAAGTAGCACACAGGATCCACCAGATACTACTGAAACTCCCGCCGTCTACTCATGCGGCGGTACTGGTTTTTAATCCCCTAACCCAGGATACGATATTCGCACTTAATCCCTCCGCACCAATGATTCCTGCATCGAATACAAAATTATTTACGACAGCTACTGCACTTTCCGAACTTGGTGGGGATTTCGTTTTGAAGACTTCCCTTCTTACAGACGATCAAAATATTAAAGATGGTTCAATTGATGGAAACCTGTATATCAAAGGGTACGGGAATTCTGAGTTCTCACAAGAAGACCTGGAGAAGTGCGTAGATGATCTGAAGAAAAAAGGCATACATAAAATTACGGGATATATTATCGGCGACGACAGCTATTTCGATAATGTATATACGCGGGATGACTGGATAAGGGACGAAGTTGCCAATGTTAAACTTCCCCCTATTTCCGCTCTTGTGTTGGATAGAAACAGAAAAGTTATTTATAAAAAAAGAGGCAGAAGGAACCGCCGTTACCTCATTAACGTTATAAACCCCCCGCTGAATGCAGCAGAATCATTAAGAAATGAGCTCATAAATCGGGACATTGATGTAAAGCTTCAGGCTAAAGAAGGGATTACTCCGGGTGAGGCAAAAGAGCTGGCAAGCTCAGGTATCCTTCTTAAGAATCTTTTGCAGGATATTAATAAACACAGTGATAATTTTCTTGCTGAATGTTTATTTAAAACTCTCGGAGCAGAAATAAGCGGTGAACAGGGCAATGCGTTCTATTCAACTCAGGCCATTCTCTCGTTTATAAAGGATAACGGAATATACTCAGACGGGTCTTCTATAGTCGATGGCTCAGGTATCTCACGTTTTGATCAGATAACTGTGGGAGCACTTGCAGGCGTGCTTGAGAAAATGTACTTCGACCTCGCACACTTCGATGATTTTTACAACTCTTTAAGTATTGCAGGTGTAGACGGAACCTTAAGAAATAGAATGGACGACACCCGCGCCGGGAGGAATTTTCATGGGAAAACAGGAACTCTTAATGGCGTCTCTTCTTTATCCGGGTATGTGACTACTGCTGCAGGCGACGATTTGATAGTCAGTATTATTTTTGAGTTTGATAAAAAAGGAGCACGATTCCATAGAAATATTCAGGATGATATTATCGCTCTGCTTGCAGGCTGGCAATAAAAAAAGCCCCGCTAATAACAGGGCTTCTAATTTCATATTACTGATGATATTATTTATTCTGATTTCCCTGGGATGGGACATTAGGAGATTGCTGCGGAGGCAGGCTCGGACTCTGGGGAACATTCT
>DATFVA010000524.1:0-3856 GCA_035260565.1 Ignavibacteriaceae bacterium
TATTAGTATAATTTGAAGCTTTTTTAACAGTACCGTCATCACTTCCCGAATCAACGATTACTATCTCATCGACCCAATCAACCGACTTCAGACAGTCATCAATATTAATTTCTTCATTCCTGGTAATGATTATTACAGAAATTTTTAGTGCAGATTCCATTAAAGGCTATTTTATCAAAAATTGTTCTTAAATTTAAGCAATTATTGTTTATAATTTGATGAATATAGTAATAGTTACATCCGGACACCCTCCTTTTGATGAAAGGATATTCTATAAATTCGGAATCTCTCTTAATAAATACGGTCACAAAACTGCTATAGTCTGTTCTACGAAAGAAATCTCAACAATATCTGAAGGGATCAGCATAAAGGGATTCAGTGACGCCGGTTTGTCTAAGAAAGAAAAAATCAGTAAACTCTTTGATCTGACAGCTTCGTTTAATCCCTCTTTAATAATCTGCTGTGAACCTCTGACAATCCTTGCAGCGGAGAGGTATAAAAAGCAGATATACGAAGGTGTAAAAATTATTTATGATATCACCGAATATTATCCTCACCAGAATACTCTTGTTAAATATTCGGGAACGCATAAGATTATACAATACCTGCGGCTGTCATTATTTAATGCCTGGGTTTCTAATCTTGCGGATTATTTGTTTATAGGTGAGAAAGGGAAAGCAAAGTTTTATCATTTTACCGCACCCTTCGTAAAAAAAGCTATAATAGGGTATTACCCCCCGAAAAGAAATTTTCACTATTCACCTCCTGTTTATGACGGGAAACATTTTACACTCTGCTATGCAGGCCGTATTTCGAAGGCCAATGGATTTCCCGCTTACCTGGCGCTTGTCCGTAATGCTGCAGAAAGATTTAAAGACAAAGTTTTCATTGCTAAAATAGTCGGGTCAAAACAGAATAATTATTCCGCTCTGATTAATGAGTTATTATCGGTTCAGAATATAAAAGTAATTCATCACGATACGGCAGGTTACAAAGAATTTGCATTCGAGTTCGATGACGTAGATTTATGCATAGATCTGAGGGAAAAAAATGTTGTATTTAACCGGTCGCTGCCCATAAAAATATTTGATTACATCGCATGCGGCAAACCGTTTATCTTTTCAAGACTCAAATCATTTAAGGGTTTTGAAGATTTAAGGGGGGCAGGACTACTTATAGAACCGGATGACTTTGAATCGGCCCTGGGAAGAATCGCCATTTACCTCGATAAACCGGAAAAACTAAAAGCAGATTCGCTTGAGGCATACAGGCTGTTCACTGAAAAATATAATTGGGAAAAAGTGGAAACAAAACTTATTGCAATTGTTAATTCACTGGTCAAGAACCAGTAATATTTAATTTCTTCCTGAAAATCTCAAATGTAAGCAGCCAGTTAAGATCGTCAGTATTTTTATTATTGCCTTCATAAAAATCACTTACGATCTTCATAACGGCTTCTTCATCATAAGGTTTGTACTCCCTTACTTCATCCCTTGTAATAATTTCTTTGATCACTTTCTCATGTGATCTGAAGAAATTCGATATGCTCTCGCCGGGAGTATTTCTCTTCATCGTCTGCCTGAGTTTGGTATACGCATAGGATGTAAGTGATGTTAATCCATATGGGTAAATAGTTGAATTCTTTACCAGGGGGAAGTCCTCCAGCGCAGGATAGTTTTCACGAATGGCAGTGTAGAAGAGCTGGCTGTTCTTTCTTTGTTTTGCAGGGATACCAAGACTGGCAGAGATTGTACACCTCTGGGCAAAAGGCATAAGACCCGGAAAGATATTATCGAGCCGGCTCTGTTCAGGTCCGAAATAATTAGGAATTCTATATTTGACAATGAGCAGGTCAACAAAGTTCTCCGGTCCAACTTCTTTTGGTTCGGGAAACGACTCATATATATTTTTAAGCTGCTCCGAAGCGCTCTCCAGCATCATTTCTTCGAATGCTTCTTTGAAAATTTTAGGCTTCGGCACTTTCAGCTGCTTAATGACTTCAGGATACTTTTTATTAAGTAAAGCGTTCTTGCCTTTAATCAGCAGGCGATTCAGGAATTGCCTGCGTGCAAATTCTGCGAGAGCTCCGTCGATCAAAAATTTATCCTGAAAATACCTATCATTCAAAACCGACAGTTTCATATAGGAAGAAATAGGCTCTGCCATCTGAACAGACGCAATATATTCCCCTGCCTTGTTCAGAAATTGTCCGCTACCCATCCCGTGTGGCTGTATGAAATGACACTTCAGTGCAAGCTGATCGGAAATCCTTTTTGCGATCTGGAGGTCGGCATCATCATTATAGCCGAAAGAATGGATATTATATTTATAGTTTTTATCCTGAAGCAAAAATGAAAGAAGAAAACGTGAATCAAGTCCCCCTGAAAGTCCAAATGACAGCTTTAACTTTTCGGGGATTTCAATTGAAAGAAATTCCTTAATCACATCAAACAGATTCCCGGGGGTGGAGCTATTAAGATCCGGGAACCAGTTGTCTGTTTCAATATTTAATACACCCGATTTTATTTCTGCCGAAGAAGCAGGCGGAAGTTTTTCAACATCATATATAAAGGAGCTGTTTGAAAGCTGGTTGAATGTCATCCATCTCGACCCGAACTGTGTAAAGTCTATTTCAACCTTTTCCATTACGGAGGTAATCCACTCAAGGTTTGTGGAAAAATAGATGCCGGTTTTATGTTTAAAGAAGTATACAGTACGCAGTCCTATATAATCGCTGAAAAAATTTATCTTGTCATTGTTCCATTTGATTATAAGATAATGCCCCTGGGGATCTCTGAAAGAATTCCCCGCAATTTTCTTTTCCCAATTATCCGGCAGCATAATCCTGGAATGCCCCGCCCCTGTCTCTATTCCAAGACCGAGCACAATCCAGTTTCGTTCAGGAAAATAACTGAACGTGTATTCTGTTCCTCCGGCGGCGATGAATAAACGCGGTTCATCTATTTTAACAGAGGGCTGGGGATATAGCGAAGAAAGTCCTAGCTTTTTCTGTTCGCTTAAATTCCCCGCAAAACCAAAAATCCAGCTCATATTCTACCAGTAAATTTCAATTTGAATCCTATTAAACGATATACCAGGAAAAACGCAATTATAAATAATATTACATCTACAGCAAAAAGATCAAGCAACTTTGAAACCAGATAAAAAAGGCTTATAGAGAACAAAATTGAGACAATCTTCCACATTTCATAAGTAATTTTGATTTTTCGTTCAGAAATAATTACTAAATACGCTGCATTTCCAAGGTAGCTGAAAAAAGTAGCCGCAGCAGCCCCCATGATACCGTACAAGGGTATCAGCCAGAAATTCAGAACAATGTTTATAACCAGAGCGATCAAATCGCTTACAAGAAAGTGAATGCTCTTCCCTGAAACATAGGGATAGACTGAGTAGTAAGTCACAACAGCACTGAATATGTACGATACCAATACAACCGGAATTATCTCAATTCCCCCTCTGTACTGAGGATTAAAAAGGAAAAATCCCGAAAAATTAAGTGTGAAAAGGTCGTCTATAAATATTGATACCGTCAGGAAAATTAAAAGACTAACCCCGACAATTTTTGTTAATGATTTACCGAACTCCTCACTATAGTTTCCTGCATTATATATCCGGATAGAATACGGTGTCCATGCACCGCGGAGCGACATTACAAATATGTTCATTACAAGAGCGATGCGGTATGCAAAACTATAAATACCCACTTCACTTTTGCCGAGGAAATGATCAATAATAAATCTGTCAATGACTTCCACTGCAGCTGAAAGCAGGCCGGCAATAACCAATGGGTAAGAAAAAGTTAAAAAGGTTTTCAGCATATCTGTTCTCATCCGAG
>DATFVA010000525.1:0-3278 GCA_035260565.1 Ignavibacteriaceae bacterium
CCGGTTCTGGCTATAACCGGGAACCAGTTTCACGATTTAATGAACACCCACGGTCAGCAGGATGTAGAACTTGACAGACTGTTTGAGGATGTAACTGTTTATAATGTTAGGATTATGGGTTCAACCCATGTTGAAAATGTGACGAACCTTGCATGCAGGTATGCCTTGAACAGGAGAGGAGTTGCACATATTACTTTTCCCAGTGATTTACAAAGTGTTGAGGGCTTGAATAACCGCTCCAAGAGAAATATCGCTCATCATATCTCAAATGTTTATTCACCTCAGCATCCAATACCTTCTCAAATGGATCTGCAGAAGGCGGCCCAGATTCTTAATGATGGAAAGAAAGTGGCAATATTTGCAGGCCGCGGAGCTCTTGGCTGCCGGGAAGAACTTGAACAGACTGCAAAGCTGCTGGGTGCCCCGATAATTAAACCCTTACTTGGAAAAGCCTGCGTGCCTGATGATAGTCCCTATACCACCGGAAGCGTAGGTTTGCTGGGTACAAAACCCTCACAGGAAGCTGTAGAAGAATGCGATACTCTTTTCATCATAGGCTCAGCATTTCCTTATATCGAATTTTATCCGGAGCCTGGACAAGCAAGATGCGTGCAGATAGATATTGATCCAACCAGGATCGGTCTGCGGTATCCTGTAGAGGTTGGGCTAGCGGGGGAGAGTAAACAGACGCTAAAATATCTTATTCCTCTATTAAGCATGAAAGAAGATCAGAGTTTTCTGAAAAAAGCACAGGAAGGTATGAAAGAATGGTGGTCGCTGATGGAGGAAAGGGGTACCAGGAAAGACAAACCGATGAAGCCCCAGGTAGTAGCTTGGGAGCTGAGCAAACTTTTAAAGAATGACGCGATAGTTTCTTCTGATTCGGGAACAATAGCCACATGGTGGGCGCGACAGATTATAGCAAAAGAAGGACAAATGTTCTCCCTTTCAGGAAACCTTGCAACAATGGCAAACGGATTACCTTATACAATTGCAGCACAGATCGCGTATCCTGAAAGACAATGTGTTGCCTTTGTGGGAGATGGAGGATTCTCAATGCTTATGGCAGAAATATCCACCTGCGTAAAATATAATCTGCCGATCAAGGTAATCATAATTAAGAATAATACCCTGGGACAGATAAAGTGGGAACAAATGGTATTTCTGGGCAACCCCGAATACGGTGTAAAACTGGAGCCTATAAACTTTGCTAAATTTGCTGAGGCCTGCGGCGCTAAAGGTTTCTCGATAGAAAATGCAAAGGACTGCGGAAAGATATTGAAAGAAGCGCTGGAATATGACGGACCGGCCGTTGTTGAAGCCGTGGTTGATCCTTATGAACCGCCGCTCCCCGCAAAGATTGAATATAAGCAGGCGAAATCGTTCGCTAAATCCCTCGTAAGAGGTGAACCCAACAAGGGAAAAATATCGCTTACAATAGCTTCAGATAAAGTAAGGGAACTGATATAACCAATTCCCGGGAAATCCGTTCTAAAAGATTACTGGTTTTTAATTATGATTTATCTTTTAGAATGGCCCCCGGGCGATTAAAAAATTCGAAAGAAGAACAGAATTTATGAATAATGATTATGTGCAATCAAAGGTTGTTGTAATTACGGGCGCTTCAGCTGGTGTAGGCAGGGCCGCCGCAAAAAGGTTTGCCGGAGACCATCATAAAATAGCACTTATTGCAAGAGGCAAACAGGGCTTGGAAGCAGCCAAAGATGAGGTTGAATCGCTCGGCGGCACTGCAATGACTATACAATGCGACGTTTCAGATTTCGACCAGCTAAACCAGGCGGCATCCAAGGTAGAGGAGAAATTCGGACCGATAGATATCTGGATAAATAATGCAATGACCACCGTGTTCGCTCCTTTTATGGAAATTACACCGAAGGATTTTAAAAGAGTAACAGAAGTAACCTACCTTGGACAAGTAAATGGAACTATGGCAGCACTTAAAAGAATGAAACCGCGTGATAGGGGAACAATCGTTCAGGTAGGATCTGCACTGGCTTACCGCGGCATACCTCTTCAGTCAGCTTACTGCGGTGCGAAACATGCGATTCAGGGATTTACCGAATCATTGCGAAGCGAATTACTGCACGAGGGCAGCAGTGTTCACATTTCAATGGTACAGATGCCTGCACTCAACACACCGCAGTTCGATTGGTGTAAAACTACTTTTGATAAAAAACCACGGCCGGTACCTCCAATTTATCAGCCGGAGGTTGCCGCCGATGCTATACACTATGCTGCATTTAATAATAAACGTGAGATGTATGTCGGTATGAGTACCGCAGTAATTGTTAACGGCAATAAGTTCTTCCCGGGATATGGTGACAAATATCTTGCTAAGAATGGCTTCAATTCTCAGCTATCCAATCAGTCTATTGATAAAAACAGACCGAATAACCTCTATGAACCTGTAGAAGGTGATTTCGGAACACACGGTGATTTTGATAATATATCAAAAGACAGAAGCTGGCAGCTGAAGATTGATAAAAATAAAAATTTGATAAATGCCGCTGCAGCCGGCCTTGCAGCGGTAACTATACTTGGAGCCCTTTTCAAAAAATTATTGTAAGATGGGATATTAATCCTGCAAAACATCCCTGATAAAAGTTGCCGGAGTCATTGATAAATTTGAAGCGTAAACCGTAATCTGTTCAATTAAATAAGATGATAAATGCTGAGTAACAAAATAAATATTGACGACCTTGTGGGTGAGCTTAAAAATAAAATAAAGGGAGAAGTAAGGTTTGACAAAGGAAGCCGGGCATTGTATGCAACAGATGGCTCAAACTACAGGCAGGTTCCTGTAGGAGTGGTAATCCCAAGAGATAAAGACGATGTTATTGAAACAGTGAAGTCCTGCCATAAACACCAGGTTCCTTTGCTTTCGCGAGGAGCAGGAACAAGCCTTGCAGGACAGTGCTGCAATGCCGCAGTTATAATAGATTTTTCTAAATATATGAATAATATACTTGAGGTTAATCCGGATAAAAAATATGCAAGGGTTCAACCGGGCGTTGTGCTCGACAACCTGAGACACGAAACCGAAAAATACAACCTCACATTCGGCCCTGATCCGGCTACTCACAATCACTGTACCCTTGGCGGGATGATGGGAAATAATTCCTGCGGTATTCATTCTGTCATGGCCGGTAAGACAGTTGACAATGTCATTGAACTTGATATTCTGACGTACGATGGAATAAGGATGACCGTTGGTGAGACTACTGATGAGCAATATGAGGCTATAATAAAGGAAAGCG
>DATFVA010000526.1:0-2187 GCA_035260565.1 Ignavibacteriaceae bacterium
AGAAGGCGATGACAATAAGAATAGTCTTGGTGACATTCTTGTAAATGATCAGCAGCCATCACCCGACGGTACACTTATGAAAGAATCTCTTAAACAGGAAGTTGAAAACGTGCTCTCAACTCTCAATGAGAGAGAAGCAGAAGTAATAAAATTATACTTCGGAATTAACAGCGAGCATGCAGCTACACTTGAAGAGATCGGCGAACGCTTTAACCTTACCCGCGAAAGAGTAAGACAGATTAAAGAGAAAGCCCTCAGAAGCTTAAGATATGCATCCAGAAGCAGCTCATTGAAGGCTTACTTAGGTCAATAATTTTTCTGAACCATAGTTTGAACCCCTCATCCGCCAAACGGACTGAGGGGTTTTTATTTTAAATACCCCGCCTTATATACTTCAATTTTGTATGAACTTCATTTATAAAGTTTCTCAAATAGCAGGTAGGAACTTTATTTATAAAGTTCTCAAATAGGAAGCAGGAACTTCATTTATAAAGTTCTTAATTAAGCGTAAAGTAGAGACTTTATTTATGTAGTTCTTAAATTGGTATTTACATAGTAAAATATTTGATTATATTTTCTTCATCCAATTTTTAATCATAAAAGTCTGATTTTTATGAAAAAACTTACCTCGCCTAAATTGTATACATTCCTCCTGGGATTTATTGTTGCCGTACCGGTTATGTTATTCCTGCCCGGCATCGGCGGGACAAATTCCGTATCCGCCGTCTCTACTACATATGATGATAAATTCCCGCAGGGTTATAAGATTATATCTCCTCCCGTTCCCGAACAGCTTGATTTTGCCGGTGAAAAGGTACCTCTGGAAAACTTTGAGGTGAAAGAAAGAATGGACAGGGAATTTATAGTTAATACATACTATCATTCATTTACTATAATCTCCATCAAGAGGGCAAACAGGTATTTCCCGGTAATTGAACCGATACTAAAGGCACACGGCATACCGGATGATTTTAAGTATGTCTCCGTTATTGAGAGCGGCCTGTCTAATGCAATTTCTCCTGCAGGAGCTGTAGGGTTCTGGCAGTTTATGGAGGCAGCGGGAAGGAGATACGGACTTGAAATAAACGATGAAGTTGATCAGCGTTATGATCTGAAGAAATCGACTGAAGCTGCCTGTCTCTATATCAAAGAAGCATACGATGAATTCGGGAGCTGGACAATGGCTGCGGCATCTTTCAATATGGGAACTAATGGTGTTGAGAAACAGATGGCCCGCCAGAAAACCAATAACTATTATAACCTTGTACTGAGTGATGAAACCTCAAGGTATGTTGCACGAATAATATCTATGAAAATAATATTGCAGCATCCCGAAAATTATGGATTTGCTATTGAGAAAGATGACCTGTACCCTGAACTGCCCGCTTATGAGGTAACAGTAAGCGGCTCTATACCTAACCTGGCAGATTTTGCAATTGATAAGGGTGTAAATTATAAAATATTGAAAATGTATAATCCCTGGCTTCGTGATATCGTACTAACCAATAAGGCGGGTAAATCTTATGCTATTGAACTCCCGGTAAAAGGAAGTATAAAAGTTATTGATGAGTTTGAAAGGTAATCAAAAAAAGTAACCCGGACTGACAGAGCCGCCAATCCGGGTTTATTCAATTATAATTGCCATTCATTTAACGGCAATCCGGCAGTTATTTTATTTTTCTTCGATCTGAAAAACCGGCCTTATATCTACAGGGAGGTCTTTAAGCTCTAATCTTAATGTATCCATTGATGCAGAATTTACTGCATACTTTGCAATCAGCTGCTTCGCTCCATCATAATCGCCGGTTGCCTGTATGGTTAAGATCTTATTTGCCAGGTTTTTCAACGCAGGATATACTTTGTCAAAATTTACCCTGACTTTTTTCGTACTGCTATTATACTCGTAACCGCCGTTTTCCAGCAGGAAGTTATATATAATTGCATTTCCTCCGCCGTGAGCTTCATTTATTCCGAACCTTACAGATCTGAAAATTCCCGCGAGGAAGGTAACATAAGTCTCTTCGGCAAACTCTTTCGGATAAACACCTTTTTCAATCATAAAAACATTATTATACATACCGAGTATATCAGCCTTGCATTCTTCAAGAGTTGAATATGTTTCCTTCAATTCCTTATTAACGGCTGTTTTACGTCCGTTAATTGTAATGATACCGGGACCAACACCGT
>DATFVA010000527.1:0-3880 GCA_035260565.1 Ignavibacteriaceae bacterium
AAGCCCGGAGCTGAAGTTGGAGAAAGTCTCCCCTCCGTCGGTTGAACGCTTGAAGCCTGTGCCTGACCCTGTAATAAAGACAGTATCACCGGAAGGAGTGTATCTTACTTCATCACACCGGCCGCCGAGAGCCTGTGTCCAGTTGGCACCGCCATTAGTGCTTCTGTATAGCCCGCTGTTTCCCATGGCTGCGAATAGTTCATTGTTATGCCCGGGACGAATCACTATCCTTGAAAAATAGGTGTGTACAGGAAGTCCTGAAGTGTATTCGATCCAGCTGGCTCCTCCATCAGTTGACTTTAATAATCCAAGTCCTGAGTACGAAGCACCGCTGTATGTTGCTTCACCCGTGCCCGCATAAATAATAAGGGGATCATCAGGATCAATTACAATTGCTCCCATCGACATTGATGACTGTTTATCCGTAAGAGGGGTCCAGTTTGTTCCGCCATTCGTTGATTTCCATACTCCTCCGTATGCAGGACCTATATAAATTATGTTATGATCCTGAGGATTGTATGCTCCGGAAACAATTCTTGAAGAAATTTTTCCCCAGTTAAAATATTCACCGGGTGTCGGTCCAAGACTAACCCAGGTTATTCCTCCGTCAGCATAATTATTTTTTTCCCTCAGTGCATTGCGCTGTCTTATTGCATTTTCATAGGCATCGGCAGGAATAAAATTGTTCGGGTAGGCTCTCTGTTCGAAAAAACGCCATTCCCTGATAAAAGCTTTAGAATGCTTTAACTGTTCAGGAGCATTGCTGTAAATAGTATTATCAAGCTGCTGATTTCGGTACTCGACCTGCGAAAAAGCGGTCTGCATTAATAAAAGTAAAAAAAGAATAGTAAATAGTTTCATTATAAGGACCTTTTTCTATAATTATACCGGGATGGTGTATTTTTATTTTGAAATTGCAATTTTTTCTAAATCCGCAGTAATTTAACTTCTGAGGATTTCAATACCGGCGATTTAGTTGACTGATTAAAATAAGTTTAATTATTATCAACATTACAATTTATAAAAATTATCTTTTTATTTGTAACAATTATTTAATTATATTCTTTTTAAATGTCACCTGCTGAAGTCCTAAAAAAATATTTTTTATATGATACATTCAGACCTTCCCAGGAAGAGATAATTGAATCTGTCCTGGCAGGCAATAATGTGCTTGCCGTGCTGCCTACTGGTGCCGGTAAATCCATCTGCTACCAGATCCCTGCCCTGGTTTCCGAAAGTTTTTCAATCGTCATTTCACCACTAATTGCCTTAATGAAAGATCAGGTCGATAACCTGAACCGGGAAGGAAAAATAGCAGCTTTTATTAATAGTACGATGAGTTTCAGGGAGGCTGAGACAGTTCTGCAGGACATTTCCTTCGGAAAGATCAAATTGTTATATGTAGCACCGGAAAGACTTGAAAATATCTTATTCGCCGAAAGAATAAAATCTCTTAACCCTGCTTACCTCTTTGTTGATGAAGCTCATTGTATAAGCCAGTGGGGACACAGTTTCCGTCCCAGTTACAGTAAAATAAAGGAATTCGTTGATTTTGTTTCAATAAAAAAAATATCGGGATTTACCGCAACTGCTACCCCCGAAGTGGTAAATGATATCGTGAGGCAGCTTGAACTGGGCAAACCGAAAATATTTGTTAAGGGCTTTGAAAGAGAAAACCTTCATCTTAATGTAGTAACCGGTTCCAGAAAGTTCGAAAAGTGTGTCGAACTCATTTCAATATACAAAACGCCCGCTATCATATATGCATCCTCAAGAAAAAAAACCGAGGAAATTTCTGAATACCTGCTTTTACACAGAATTAATAGCGCCTCTTACCATGCCGGTATGCATTCTGAAGAAAGAAAAAAAATCCAGGAGGCATTTATTAATAATGAACTCAATGTTATTTGTGCAACTAATGCATTCGGAATGGGAATTGATAAAAAGGATATCAGATTAATTATTCATTTCAACACTCCCGGATCAATTGAAAATTACTACCAGGAAATCGGCAGAGCTGGCAGAGACGGAAAAGACTCCCATATTTTTCTGCTGCATGATGATCCGGATCTTTTAATACAAAACTATTTTCTCTCAAATACTTATCCCGATAAAAAACTTATTCAGAATGTTTATAATGCTCTCTGTGATTATGGCAAAATCGCCCTCGGCAACAAGGGCGATCAGGAAATAGCCGTAAACCCCGAATTTATTTCTGCGTACACTAAAAAGAAACTTAGCAGGGGTCTTTTGTATTCAGCACTCAGATACCTTGAAGAAAGCAGCTATATTAGGATCCTTTCAGAGTTTGATAAAAGGTCGACTCTTAAGATAAACTATGATAAAAATGAACTAAGAAAATTTGTCGGTAACGTCTCTGATAATATCCTCAAAGAAACCATACTTCTGCTGTTGCGTGAATATGGAAGCAGGGCATTCAATGAACCTGTTCGAATATCTGTTTCAGATCTCTCAGGTAATCTTGATCTGACAATCCCTGAAATCGATGAAGCTTTAATAACTCTTGATAACCTGGGGGTCATAACATACCGTAAGTCTCCTGCCAATGAAGCAGTTTTACTAACTTCTCCGCGTATACCGGTAGAACGTCTGAATATTAACTATAAAAGAATAAATGAAGGATATCTTCATTCACAACGAAAACTGGATCAGATGGTTGAATATGTCTACACTGGTGAATGCCGTTTCCGATATATTTTAAACTATTTTGGGGAAGAAGTAGAAAGATATAATTGCGGTAAATGCGACAGGTGTACACTTGGAGAAATTGTTCCCGAATCGGTGCGTGAATATATTGCCGAAATAATCCTGAGGACTTTGAGGCTTCTTAACGGAAAAACAACACAAAAAGTGCTGCTGGATATTCTGAAGGGAAAAACGGCAGAGACAGGTTTAATAAAACTCAACACATTCGGATCCTGCAGGAACTATGACCTTAATGATTTAAAAACCGTTATCCAGGAACTTATTTCTCAGAAGAAGCTTAGTAAAGAAGGCTCTGCTATTACGATCAAAGAAGAACAGCTTCTTTTTATAGAAGATAACGAAGAGGTGTTATTTAATGATCCATCCGGGTATGAATCAGATCTGGAATTGTTCAATCTTCTTCGCGAAGCAAGAACAAAGGCTTCCAAAAAATTTGTTCAGGCAGCCTACTTAATATGTCCCGATGATATCCTGAGGGAGATCTCACGAATCAGACCCGTGTATAAACAGGCTCTGTTGTCTATAAAAGGTTTTTCCAACAGGATGTTCAATAAAATCGGAGAAGATTTTCTGGAACTGATAAAATCATTCTCTGCAGCGAATAAAGATGAAGAAAAAGAATTACCATCTAATATCAAAGAGACATACCTGCTGCTGAAAAAAGGTTATGATTTGACCGGAATTGCTTCGATGCGGAAACTTTCAGAAGCTGTAATTTCAATGCAGATTGAAACAATTATTGAATATGAGCCAGGAATAGATATTAAAAAGCTGTTCGGAGGCATCGATTATGAAGAGATTGAAAATGAAATAAAGAAAGGCCAGACAGATCTTAAAGTTTTAAGGGAAAAATTAGATGGGAAGGTTTCCTTTCCATTGCTTAGAATTGCGCTTGCCAGTTTCAAATTCACTTCTTCTGCTTCAGAGAATCAACCCGCGCGATAGCTTTGTCATAAAACTGCTCCCATAACTCCGGATTATTATTGAAGTATTCAAATGATGCTTTATAATTCTCCAGTGTCAATCCGTATTTTTTAAGAATTTCAGCTTTCACCTTTTGAATATTTGTATTATTACTTTTTATTGTATCTTCTGCTAATCTAATATCGACGTAAGCATTTACAAATTTTTCATGATCAGCTGATTTTTCTGA
>DATFVA010000528.1:0-6682 GCA_035260565.1 Ignavibacteriaceae bacterium
CTGATTTCAGTTTTAATTACGTCGAACAGTTTATCATTATAGCGGAATTCATCAGCTTCCTTCCATTCTTTCCCGGTACAATATCCGGCATATTCATTTATTTCAAAGCTGAAAACAACCTGCTGGTGAACCGGAACTCCATTATTTATTAAACTGCTGATCTCAGTTTTATTTTTTGCCTGGAAAAGTTCAAAGATACCAAACTGGATAACTCCGTGTGAAATCAGCATTAAGATCATACTTAAAGCAAACAGATTTGTTATCAGCAGATGCATTCTGTAAAAAACAATTATTACTTATTGTATAAAAATAATATTTTTCAGAATGATATGTTGAAAAATCCAATGTGAAGTCATATTTGTTTGTTATACTATATTAAAAATAATCTAAGTTTTAGCTAGCCAGGGCATGAATAATCTCAAACCTTTAACCTGGAACAAATTGATTCTGCTTTTTGGTATTCCGACAGTTCTGAATGCCATTGCAAGCAGGATAGCTATTCCATTCCTTTTCAATAATACATCTCTTCCGATAGAGATATGTTATTTTTTGAGTGTGGGACTAATTGTACTCGTGCCGATGTTTTTTTCGGCCTGGCTGTTGAGCGGTAAAGAAGCAGGTTCATTTAAACCCGGGCCAGTTCTTCAGAGGATGAGAATAAAAAAACTAAGCAGTGTCGACACTGTCTGGACTATTGCAGGATTTGTTCTGTTATCACTTACCTCGTTCCTGATTGCAAAAATACTGCTTCCGCTTATTAAAATTGATGCTGCACCTTTTTTCTTTAAAAATATGCCTCTCACTGGCGGTTATATGTATATCCTATACGTCTGGCCTATCTTTTTCTTCTTTAATATTTTCGGTGAGGAGTTTCTGTGGAGGGGATATATTCAGCCAGGTCAGGAACTGCTTAACGGAAGATGGACCTGGCTGATTCATGGACTTTTCTGGGCAGGGTTTCATATTCCCATGGGATTTAACCTTATGCTCTCTGCAACTCCTATCTTCTTTATACTTCCGGCAATAGTTCAGCTTAGGAAGAACACTACCATATCTATAATTATTCATTTTGTCTTCGGTGCATTCGGATTCCTTGCACTTGCTCTGGGTGCTGTCAGGTAATACAACCTAAGGAGAACTTATTTTATTGGTTGTACGGATTCATTGGCTGAAGTAACTGCGGGTTTTATGCTGCCGGTCAACCCGATACTTTTCCTATTATGTTGTCACTTGATTCGAAAAGCCTTATGATTTAATAAAGAGGGGAATCAAAATAAGTTAGGAGGAGCTGTTTTATTTCTTTTCTAAAACCTAAACTATTTTGATGCATTAAGTTTATTTTGGAAAGCACTAAGTGAACTGATAGAATCTTTTTGAATGTTTTTTTATATTAAATACACTGGTTTCATAATTTAAGAAGGGAACCAGGGGAGCTTTTATTATCAACTATCTATCAATAAAAATAGGGAAAAAGTATGAAATTCCTGCCAGTAATCTTTATCGTGGTTTCCTTCAATAGTTTTTCCCAGGATTTTATATCTGTTTATAGAGATTATCTGCCTGAAGCGGTTACGGCAAATAAAGCAGCCGCAGCACAAATCGGGCTTTCAATAAAGGCCTATAGTGATATAAACCCTGAATTAATTTATTACTATATTAAATATCTTGACCAGAAACTGGGCGACACATATGGTGATGACTATTTTCTGAGAAACTTTTCCGACATTAAAAAATTATATGAAGCCCAAAAGTCTTCAGCGCTAATAAATCTCGGAGAAAGCATAAAAAAGATGACTCCGGAGCCGAAACTTGCTAATCTGTGTTTAGAATTTATAGAGGGTTATATTGATTATAGTATTCAGCTTCATAATGTCCCCGATCTGGATGAATATACAGATAAAAACCTATTAAATTTTTTCATGATTAAATTCTATACGCTTGATGCAGAACTGAAATATAATGGTGCAATAGATTATACCGATGTTAGGAAAGAACTGGAGCAGAAAAAAGTAGCAGAAATTATGGATATGCAAAATAACCCTTTAGCTTATTCCAGGAACGATCTTGAAAAGCTTATTTTTAATATAGATATCCTTGAATATAAATCTTCTTATGGTATTAATACCGCTTCAATATTTGTGAACATCATGAAGAATTATTATGAAAGTAATAACTTGTTTTCAGGAATTGAGATCGGGGCAGGCTATGCTTTTCATAATGATTATATGTTTACAGGGGACTTTACATATGATACCCCTCTCTATTCCGGGTCTGACGTTGAGAGGAAATTTCAGATGAATTCCCTGTTCCTCTCGGTTAAATACAAAATCAATTTCTCCAAATATTATAGTCCGCTGAATCTGATAAGTATAAGGGCTTCCGGCGGATATGGTTTGATAAATCACAGTATTGAAGGTGAGGAGATCGGGTTCTGGCATAAAGGGAATGTTGACGGGGTGAGTAATAGGTCGGAGATATTTGAATTCAGTGAAAATAGGATCGACCTGAAAAGTGCAGCATACGTCCGCACAGAGATCACGGTTCCGGTTTTCTACCTGAAAGAATTTATATCGCTCGACCTGGGAGGAGGAATGAATATCCTGTTTACGAATTATGAAGTAACTTACGATTATCAATACAGGAAATACGACAGCGAATTTCTTGGTCCGGTTATGATAAAAAGGGAATCGGGCAGCGGGACAGGGAAGCAGATGACAGCTTCAGTTGTGAAGTTCTTCCCGGTGGTATCATTCACATTTTATACCGGAACTTCTTTTTTATTGCATTTAACCACTAATCTGCGTGCAAGCTCTATCGAGTTAGGGTTGAATTTGTAGTCGGGCATGTTGTTAAATAAGTACTTTTTGAATTTTTAATTTCGGGTCAATGCCCCGTCTCTACTTCAAATAGAACTGGGACGGCAAAGGAGGGAGTAGAATCTTTGGGGGCGGCATTTTATGGCCCGGGGGAAGTTCTTTGGCGTAATCAGCCACCTGATTTGGCGGAATCATCCCTTTATTTTACAGCCCTGAGGATGTATTTTTTAAGAAATTAATTTCAATAATTTACATCTGAAAGGAGCAGTAATGTCAACAGTATCTCTTCACCGTGTTTTTAAGACATCGCCCGAAAAACTCTACCGGGCATTTCTTGATGCCGATGCATTAGCAAAATGGCTTCCGCCTTACGGATTCACCTGTAAAGTACATCATATCGATGCTAAAGAAGGAGGAAGCTACAGAATGTCGTTTACAAACTTCACAACTGCCAAAAGTCATTCATTCGGCGGTAAATATCTTAAACTGAGGCAAAACGAATACATCCGTTATTCAGATCAATTTGAAGATCCCAATATGCCCGGGGAAATGATAACCACTGTCTCGATTAAGCCGGTCTCCTGCGGATCAGATGTTACAATTGAACAGACCGGGATCCCGGAAGCGATTCCCGCAGAAATGTGCTATCTGGGATGGCAGGAGTCGATTGATCAGCTTGCAAAAGTTGTGGAACCGGAAATTCCCGACTGATGAACTGAACTACCCGAATCTGAATAAGCAGGTATTCCCGTTTCTGCAGCATCGGAGAGTATGTGAGAATTAGGGAGATTTTCCTAAAAGTAAATGATGGACAGGTCAGCCGAACCTTCCTGTTACATAATCTTCGGTTTGCTTTTTTGAAGGGTTAGTGAAGATATTACTGGTCTTGTCGTATTCAATCAGCTCCCCCATATAGAAAAAAGCTGTATGGTCACTAACCCTTGCAGCCTGCTGCATATTATGAGTAACAATTACAATAGTATAGTTATGCTTTAATTCGAACATCAACTCTTCAATTTTTGCAGTCGAGATAGGGTCTAGTGCACTTGCAGGCTCATCCATTAGTAACACTTCAGGCTCGACGGCGAGTGTTCGTGCAATGCAGAGTCTCTGCTGTTGTCCGCCAGAAAGAGCAGCTCCGGGATGTTTAAGAATATCCTTAACTTCTTCCCATAATGCGGCCTGTTTCAGACTTTTTTCAACTATTTCATTTAATCTTTTTTTATTGTGAAAACCATTTAATCGTAAACCTGCAGTAACATTTTCAGCTACGGACATTGTCGGGAACGGATTAGGCTTCTGAAATATCATCCCGACTTTTTTCCTGAGCCAGACGGGATCGTGTTTCATAATTTCTTCTCCGTCAAGAAGTACTTCCCCTTTAATTGTTCCGCCGGCTTCCTCGTGCATCCTGTTAAGGCATCTTAAAAATGTCGATTTGCCGCAGCCTGAAGGTCCTATAATGGCCAGCACCTTATTTTTAGGGATAGCAAGGGAAATATTTTTTAAAGCGTGTACTTTAGAGAAATAGGCATTAAGGTTTTTGGTTTCAATCCTTATTTTTTTTGAACCCTGGTTGCCGGGGTTTGAATTTTCTTTAACAGTCATATCAGTTTCAGTCATCTACAGAATCCTTACTAAGCATATTTTCGTTTTCTTGTTGCCAGCCTGAATAAAATATTAATTACAGATACGATCATAATCAGAACAAGAGCAGCAGCCCAGGCCTGCCTGTTCCAATCTTCAAAGGGGGCTTTTGCATAATCATAGATAAATACTGTAAGGGACGCAATCGGCTGGTCCAGCTGAGTCGACCAGAACCTGTTTCCCAGTGCAGTAAAAAGGAGCGGAGCTGTTTCACCGGCAACCCTGGCAATAGACAACAGAATTCCTGTAAAAATGCCTTTAAAAGCCGCGGGCAGTATTATAAACAAAGTGGTTTTCCATCTTGGTATGCCGAGTCCGAGGGCAGCCTCTCTATATGAGTGGGGGATCAGATTCATCATTTCCTCAGTAGTGCGTGTAACCAGCGGCATCATCAGAATACCAAGAGCAAAACCGCCGGCCAGTGCGGAAAATCTTTTCATCGGGAGTACGACGAGGATATAAGCAACTACACCAATTACAATTGACGGAATACCGTTCAGCACTTCTGCTAAAAACCTTACAGTACGGGCAAACCAGGATTTACTTTTTTCCGACAGATAAATACCTGACAGGATACCTACCGGGAGTCCGATAGCACAGGCAAGAGCAATAAGTATTCCTGTTCCCATCAGGGCGTTTGCCATTCCGCCGCCCGCCTCGCCGGCAGGTTTAGGCATCTTTGTAAAAAAGTCCCAGTTGATTGCTGATATCCCCTGTGAAATGGTATAAAAGAGAATTAAGAACAATGGGATTATGGCCACAGCAAAACAGATTACGGTCAGAGTTATCATTATTGAGCTTTTAGCTTTCCTCCACCGATAATATGTATTCCCTTTATTCATAATTCAGCTCTATTGTATTTCTTGGTGACACTCCACACAATCAATCTCGCTATTGCATTGAGGATCATAGTCATCACGAAAAGGAGTAAAGCTATTTCAATTAAAGAACTTACATATAAATCGCTTGTTGCCTCTGTAAACTCATTTGCCAGGACGCTTGCCATGGTATGGCCGGGATCAAAAAGCGAAAATGAAATATCAGGACGGTTTCCAATTACCATTGTAACAGCCATAGTTTCACCTACGGCTCTGCCGAGTCCTAATAGTGTAGCACCTAGTATTCCCGATTTCGCCCCGGTCAAAACTACTTTTACAACTTCCCATTTTGTTGCCCCCAGTGCAAACGCAGCTTCACGCTGTGTCTCTGGAATAGACTTCATGATATCACGCGATATTGAAGTTATTATAGGAAGTATCATGATAGTGAGTATTAGGGCAGCGGCAAGCATACCCAGACCGTAGGGCGGACCCTTAAATAAAAATATAAATCCCAGGTGGTCACCAAGGAAAGGCTCTACTACTTTTCTGAGCCATGGCGTCATAACAAAAATTCCGAAGAGTCCATATACTATACTGGGGATAGCTGCCAGAAGTTCAACCAGGAGTGACATCGGCTGCTCCAGCCATTTGGGAGCAAATTCAGATAGAAAAATTGCAATTCCAACACTGAGAGGCAGAGCAATAATCAATGCTATTAAAGAAGAGTAGAGGGTCCCGAAGATGAAGGGTAATGCGCCGAAGTTATCATGAACAGGGTCCCATTCCTGGCTGGTAATAAAACCCCAGCCGAATTTATCTATAGAAGGAATGGATTTACGCAGCATTTCAAAAAGCATTATTAAAACAAGAGACAGCAGAATAAAAGCAAAAAACCTGGTGATATTTTCAAAAATTAAGTCGCCTATATTCTTGCCGGAAGAGCCGGTTCTGAAAAAAGGAAAAGCAGGTGACGAACCTTTCGATCCGTCCACCTGCTGTAATTTTTCGTTTCTGTGATCTTTCTTGCTAAAAGGCATTATTTAGTGGAAATCTCATCAATTTTCTTTAAATCTAGTTTTACAACTTCCTGGGGAAGAGGAGCATAATATAAGTCTTTTGCATATTTTTCGCCATCGGTTACAGCCCATTTTAAGAAATTGACCATAGCCTTTGCTTTTTCTTTATTCTTCACATCCTTATAAATAAGAAGCCAGGTAAAACCTGAAATCGGCCAGGAATCTTTTCCATCGGCATCAGTGATTTCTACCCTTAAGTCAGCCGGCATATTATTAATGAATCCTGCTGCTGCTGCAGATACCGCATCAAAAGTCGGCATTACAAAATTGCCTGCTTTATTCTTCAATGAAGAATAAGGAAGTTTATTTTGTTCAGCGTATG
>DATFVA010000529.1:0-10245 GCA_035260565.1 Ignavibacteriaceae bacterium
ATTAAAAGAAAGGATAGTGTTATGATCCGAAAAGTCACTATTCGGTTATTCCTCTTATTCCTCGGTATACTCTTTTTCTCTTCCTCTTCTTTCAGCACTACTTATATGGTTGATGTACAGAATTTCTCTTTTTCACCTGCAATGGTTAATGCAATGGTAGGCGATACGATCACCTGGCAATGGGTAAGCGGCACTCATACAACGACCTGCGATAATACAACAGGTTCTTCTCTTCCCGCAGGTGCCGCCCCATGGAATGAGCCGATCAACAGCAGTACTACGACTTATTCATATGTAATAATGGTTCCCGGAGAGTATGATTACGTATGTGTATTCCACGCACCGAACATGGCAGGTACGATAATGGCAGAGGCTCTGCCCGTTGAACTCACTTCATTTACCGCTGCATTAAATGGAAATTTTGTCAATCTCAACTGGAGCACCGCTACGGAAAAAAACAATAGCGGGTTTGAGATCCAGCGGAAAACAGGCAGCAGCTGGGAGAAAATATCTTTTGTAGAAGGACATGGAACATCCAGTAAGGTAAATTCTTACTCCTTTCAGGATAATGTTAAGTCCCTTCAATCAAACGAAGTGTATTACCGGTTAAAACAAATAGATTTTAATGGCAGCTATGAATACAGCAAAGAAGTGATGGTATCTGTAACAGCTCCGGTAAATTTCAGCCTCGCTCAGAATTTTCCGAATCCGTTTAACCCATCCACTCAAATTAATTATTCAGTTCCGCAGAATACCCACGTTCTGCTGAAAGTTTATGATTCAAACGGAAGCGAGGTAGCAGCCCTGGTGAATGAGAATAAATCCGCAGGCAATTATACAATCGATTTTAATGCTTCAGAATTAGCAAGCGGAATCTATTACTATTCAATTACAGCAGGTTCATTTACAAATACTAAAAAAATGATCCTCATGAAATAATCCTCTCATCTCACTCTTTAGGCCGGGAGATTTTCTCCCGGCTTTCATTTTATCTCACAGGGATCTGATCTTCAGTTCTGATAATTCGACTTCTAAATACTCGACTTCCTCCCCTATGCCGGTTAGAAGATTAAGATTAGGGAGCTAGCCTGTCATTTTTGTTCCTGATATTAGCCGGGAAAACCGGCAGATAACTACCTGATGTATACGTTCCACATACGTCTCACATACGTCTCACATACGTTCCACATACGTTCCACATACGTTCCACATACGTTCAAAATATCTATTTTATCCGGGATTAAATAACCGAAACACAAACCCTGTTAATCCCGTCTTTTTTGATTTGATGTGTCGCCGCTATGCTGTTTATCATTCATCAATCACGCTATCAGCTGCTAAGATATCTGCCATTCTGCAGCCGGGGAAAAGAATAAGATTAACAGACCTTGTATTTGGGGATGATGAATTTAATTCAGATAGCACTGAGACAGGTTTGATAATAACGAATATGATTCCGTCTATTTTGGTAAGCTATGAAGAAATAGTTAAATTTAGAAGATTTGAAAATCTCTCATATACAGAGGGGGATTTTACTTATTTATCCGGATTAATAATCTTCAATAGGTAAAACATGAAACAAATCTTTACTTTTCTTATTATACTTTTTTCAGCATTAAGCTTTTCATTATCTCAAACAAGGGACGTGTCTCCCCTTGCCGGAAAACTTCTGATCTCTGCGGCCGGCGGGATAACAATTCCCCAGACGGATTTTAAGAACCTTCAGCCGGCTCCATTCGGAGCAGGTAATATTGAGTACTACTTCGGCATCCGGTCCAGGCATTCAGCTGGTATAAGGCTGCAGGGGGGCGGCGGAACATTAAAAGGAGGGGATGATGTACATATACCTTCTGAATATTCCGATAATTTTTTCTTTGTAGGAGGAGGACTTGTTTATAGTTATGCAGTAAATAATAACTTCCTTCCTTATGTATTCCTGGGTGCTTCAAATGTCTGGTACAACCCGCAGGATAAAAACGGTGAATCAATTATAGCGGATAAACCCGCTTCAGAAAGTGTTTCCAAAGTGAACTATGGCGGGGAGCTGGGATTAAAACTTTTCCTAAGTGAACGTTTTGCCATAAACATCAGTGCAGGTGAATTTATTTGTCCCGGGGATCAGCTTGATGGATTAAACACCGGTCATCATGATGACGTTTTCCTGTATGGGAGTATAGGTGTAACTGCCGCTTTATTCGGCGAGACAGACATGGATGGCGATGGCGTGTGGGATTCGGAAGATGCCTGTCCCGGTACGCCGCAGGGAATTAAAGTTGACATCACCGGCTGCCCTTTCGATTCTGATAACGACGGAATTCCGGATTATATGGATAACTGTGAAGAAACGCCGGCAGGAGTTAAAGTAGATGCATCAGGCTGTCCTCTTGATAGTGATAAAGACGGTGTGCCGGACTACATTGATAATTGTCCCGATTCTCCTGCAGGAATTCCGGTAAATTCTTTTGGCTGCATTAAAGATTCGGATAATGATGGTATACCTGATTACCAGGATAAATGTCCCGGAACCCCGGCAGGTATTGAGGTAAACGCCGATGGCTGCCCGGGTGAAAAAAATCTGCCATTAAAACCGGAGGTTAAAGAACCAGAACCCGAACCAAAGACCGGGGCGCAGGGATACAACTTACAGAACGAATATCTCGTCAGGGATATGATTTTTACTGACGGAAATCAATATAATGCACAGATATCGGCCTGGAGAACAGAATCAAAAGCCGAAAGTGAAGTTGAAAAGTTAAAAGCACAGGGCTACGACGCATTTGTTACAACTGTTTTTATATCTAAATGGGATCAGACCTGGTATCGCGTCCGCGTTGGATATTTCCCTACCTTCGATGAAGCCCGGGATCTCGCCCATAAACTTAGATAAAATTAAAGAGCCGGATTGCTAAAATCCGGCTTAATTTTTTTATATTCTGTCTATTACTGCCGGATTTTTTTTTATCATATTACTAAATTAACAGCTGCAATAATTATCCCGGCTGCAGACGATTAGTTTTCCTCATTTCCATAGCAACAATGATCAGGCTTTATTTACTTCTTATTTTTTCATTTATTGCCGGCAGCCTAACACTGTCGCAGCCTAATGATATTTCCCCCCTCCGGGGCAAATTGTTTCTCTCATTCAATGGAGCTGTAACTTTTCCGATGACTGATTATATAACGCCTGTACCTGCACCAATGGGGATAGGTGCTGTAGAATATTATTTTAATATACCTTCAAGGCATGCACTGGGCGTTCGTTTTTATGGAGGGACAGGTACCCTTGAAGGATCAGATAATAATCGAAATCCAAACAGTTACTACGACAATATTTTCTTTTTCGGTGCCGGGCTTTCTTATTCATTTGCGGTTAGCCGAAAGGTAATGCCTTACGGCTTTTTCGGAGTTTCAAATTTATGGTACAATCCCAGGGATATTTTTGATAATGCGATATTGACGGAGAAACCGGCGTCTGAAAATCTTTCAGTTGTAGCATATCATTATGAATTTGGATTTAAATTTTCGCTTAGTGAAAATTCTACATTTAATATCGGTGGAGGCGAACTGATTTGCATTACAGATAAACTTGATGGTTTGAGCACCGGGGATCACCTGGATGTAGTATTCTATGGAACTGTAGGAATCTCGATAGGCTTTTTTGGTGAACCGGATACTGATGGGGATGGTGTTCCGGACAGGGAGGATGCCTGTCCCGGTACGCCTGAAGGTGTAGAGGTTAATATTATAGGCTGTCCTGTAGATTCTGATAATGACGGTGTTCCGGATTATATTGATAAGTGCAAAGGAACTCCGCCTGAAGTGATGGTGGATGAAAACGGCTGTCCTCTTGATGAAGATAAGGACGGTGTTCCGGATTACCTGGATATTTGTCCCGGTACGCCCGCAGGGCAAAAAGTAAACCAGCGGGGATGTCCTGAAATCCAGAGACAAATCAATACTCCCGATACTCTTATGAAAAAAGAAATAGAACCTAAACCGGTTATTAAAGAACCGGAATACAATTTTCAGAGAGAGTACCTGGTTAAAGATATGGTCTTCACCGATGGAAAACTTTTCACTACGCAGGTATCTTCCTGGGAGTCGAAGCTCAAAGCAGAAAGTGAAGCCAGAACTTTCAGGAGAATGGGATACGAGGCTTTTGTTATTGAATACTATATAGACAAGACAAATCAGACCTGGTTTCAGGTAAGAGTTGGTTATTTCAAGTCTTTTATTGAAGCACAGGATGTAAGGAATTTACTAAAGCAGGATTGAGATTTCAGGTACAAGATTTCATCGATTCATCCCGGGAGATCATTCAATAATCACCTGGCAGTTATTTCATCCATCAAATTCAATCCTGTATTTTTGCATCAACATTCATCAGACCTGAAATTCATTACTCCAGCGTTCTCTCTGATTTTATCCCAATTATTACAAAACCTATACCTCCGGCTACAGATAATCCGCCGAAAATAGCCGGGACAGGAACTGCGCTTGATTCAGTTGTTTGTTTTGATGCCTTTACTACTTTGTGATTTTTGATCGTCTCATAAAACAACCCGTAGACGCCAAGTACTATCATTATAATTCCTAATACAATCGCTATTTTCATATTCTTTTTATTCTTAATATCCTGAGGAAAAACTAATCTAGCTGTGCGTACAAATCAGAGATGACACCTGCCACAGTTTCCTGAAAACACACCTGCTGTTCAGAGTTATTACGAGCAGAAAATTATAATCCGCGGGTTTCCCCTTTAATCATATGCCAGGCCGTTAAAAGAACTATCTGGACATCCAGCCAGAAACTCCAATTCTCGATGTACCAGAGATCATACTCTATTCTCATTTTCGTTCTTGCTTTATTCTCATCATAATCAGCAACGTCTCCTCTCAGCCCGTGTACCTGGGCCCAGCCTGTCAACCCCGGCTTTACCCAGCTCCTTATTTTAATTTCATCAACCATTTTTTCATAGACCTCGTTGAAAGGAAGAGGATGCGGGCGGGGACCAACCACTGACATTTCACCCTTAAGTACATTCAGGAACTGCGGTATTTCATCCAGGTTTGTTTTCCTCAGGAATCTGCCTATGCTTGTAACACGGGGATCATTTTCAGTAAGGGGCTGATAGATCTCTTTCCCTTTGCTGACGTGCATTGTTCTGAACTTATAGCATTTAAATACTATATTATTTATTCCTACCCTATCCTGCTTAAAAACCGTAGGTCCCTTAGAAGAGAATTTATTGAGGATAAAAATTAACGGATAGAGCCAGGAAAGAATGAGCAGCATAGCCGAAAACGAAAATACCAGGTCAAATAATCTTTTAATGAATCTCCAGTGAGCCTCTGCAAGCGGTTCGCTCCTTACTCTGATCACGGGGAAATCACCAAGCATATTAACCTGAAATTTTTTCGAAACAAAGCGGAAATAATCGGGTATGATATTCACCCTGACTGCCTGCCTGTTGCAGATATTAATTATTTCATCCAGCTGATCGGAAGCATAAATAGGGAGAGCTATAACAACCTCATCGATTTCATATTTGGAGATGATTTTTTCCAGGGAGCTGATTTTCCCCAGAACCTTTTCCGGTTCCGTATCTGTATCGTCGGCAAAACCTGCAAGGTTATATCCGAATTCTTTATGCTCATTCATCATCTGATAAAACCCCCGGCCTATTTCTCCAGACCCGATAATCAACAGGTTCCATATATTTTTTCGCTGACCGCCGAAACCGGTTAATATATTCCTTATAATGATTATTCTTGCGCTGATAAAAAGGAACAAAAGAAGTGAGTAAAAAATGATGAAGTTACGGGTAAAGAGGTCTTCCTTGGCGAAGAAGATAAAAAGCACTGACATAAGAACCTGAACGAGTATGCTTTTTACAATATTTACAAACTGGAAAGAATAAATCCTTGTCTGGAAATCATCATAAAAATTTACAACGTTGGAAACAAAGTACCACAGAAAGTTAAGCACTGCCAGCAGTATGAACATATAGTTCCGCTCAACCAGAATAGAAAGAGATTGAGAAGCGGCTGCGGAAATAATAAAAGCACCATTGAGCAGAATAAGATCAAGAAACAGACGCAGGTAATAGATGGATTTCCGGTTGGCAATCATAATTGATCTTTTATTTCTCCGAAAAACAGGTCTGATTTTTCCCGGATGAAGGACTTTATCTTATCTTCGAATACCGACCGGTCAAACTGCTTGGCATACCCGCTTAACGCTTTCGGATCAAAACTATTCTGAATACTCTCAAATCTTTTTACGGCCTGCATTAAAGATTCAACGGTCTGCTCATTAAAATGTATCCCGGTTACTGAATCGGTTATAGTTTCCGCGGTTCCGCCCTTGTTAAGGGCAATTACAGGTGTTCCGCACGAAAGAGCCTCGATAGGAACTATCCCAAAATCTTCTTCCGCGGCAAAGACAAAAGCCTTGGCCTTCTGCATAATAATCTTCATCTCATCTGGTTTTTTATAACCTGCAAATTCAATATTCGGACCCGCAAAGCTTCGGATCTTTTTCTCATCAGGTCCGCTCCCGATAACAATGAGTTTTTTATCGGGCATCTTTGAAAAAGTTTCAACTATCAGGTCTATTTTTTTGTAAGGGACAAACCTGGATGCAGTTAAATAATAATCCTCCTTTTTCTCTGAGCAGGTAAACCTTGAAGTGTCTACAGGCGGATATATAACAACAGAGTCTCTGCGATAAATTTTCCGGATTCTCTTTGAAATGTAGTTTGAATTCGCAATAAAATAATCGACACGGTTGGCAGAGGAAACATCCCAGGAGCGTATATAATGTAATATTGATTTGGTAAGTGTTCCCATCAGCCCTTTATTTAATCCCGATTCCCGCAGATATTGAAAAGTAAGATCCCAGGCATACCTTATCGGAGTATGACAGTAGCAGATGTGCAGCTGTCCCGGCGAAGTTATTACCCCTTTCGCAACTGCATGCGAGCTGGAAATAATCAGATCATATTTGGTTACATCAAATTGCTCAATTGCATAAGGGAAGAGCGGGAGGTATTTGCGGTAACTTTTCTTTGCAAATGGAAGGTCCTGGATAAACGAAGTTTTAGGTACTTTATTCTTAAGTACAATTTTCTGTTCTTCGTCAGAGAGAAAGTTAAAGAGCGTAAAAATGTCAGCATCCGGCCAGAGATTTGTGAGCGATTCAATTACTCTTTCGGATCCCGAATACGAGAATAACCAGTCGTGTATAATTGCTGTTTTCTTTACCGGCAATTTTTTCTCTGTCAATATTTAATAATTCGATTAAATTTCAAAATTATGCACCTCTAAAATCAGGATAAATCCGGATAATATCATCTTCAACGGCGAATTGGTAACCTTTCTTCTTTGAGTTTACTTTATCCTTTAACTGCTGGATTTCCGGATAATCGTTCTGACCATTAAAAAGCCTTGCATCGTCTATCAGAAGTATATGGTTTAAGGGTGATCCGAGTACTATTTCCAGTTCCCTGCTTACGGGGGTCTCGAGATCTCCTTTTGCAGTTTCAAATCCTGAGTAATGCCCGTCAAGCCAGAATATAGCCGGCTGATCAATCTCTTTAATTAAATCTTCAAGTATATGAGCGCTATCTCCCTGGATAAGACTTATATTCTTTATGCCTTTTAATCTTTTCCTTGCAATGTAATAAAGCTCCTCTGAAAGTTCTATTGAGAGCAGTTTCTCAAAATAATTTCTCTGGGCGTAAACCATTTCACCCCTGTAAGTTCCTGTTTCCACCAGTATTTTAATAGAATATTCTTTTTGAAATTTCCTGATAACTTCCTGTTTCAGTACATGGGGCGGAGGGCTTTGCCTGCCTGAATTTATCCATTCGGTTAAAGCCTTATTCCTGTTTTCATCCAGGTTCTGCTTTTTGATCCTTTGCCAGAGTATATAGTTATGTATTTTTTCTAATATCCCAGCCAAAATATAATCCTTTAATTCTTATTATAAATCTGTTTATTAAACAGTCCGTTATACTCATTACTGAATTTTTCAATGGAATATTTATTTTTAACTGTCTCAAATGCCTTATTCCTGATTTGATCAAATTCCTTCGTCCCGAATCTATCTGTACAATATAGAATTGTTTCTTTAAGCTGAGCAACGTTCTGTAATTCAACCAGAAAACCATTCTCACCATCAGAGATAAATTCTTTGGGACCGCCGGCATTTACAGCAATCACAATCTTTTTAAATGACATTGCTTCCAGCACCGAAAATGAAAATGATTCTGAAATAATGGAAAAGTTTATAAGGATGTCTACCGATGAATACAATTGTTCCTTTGAATCGATATGACCCTCAAATACAACTTTATCTTCCAATCCATAAGCAGCAGCTATTTCTTTCAATTCAGTTTCGTATCTGCGGGAATCATCATTATCCGCCGTGGTGCCATATATATGTAGTTCCGCATTATGTGACTGCAGGACTTCCTTTGCAGCCGCGATTACGAGGTCTATACCTTTAATCCTGATAATGCTCCCGGTAATTCCGATTATTAACTTATCGCCCGGTCTACTCACCGGCAGGGGGTTTTCGGGAATCCTGATCCCGTTTGGAATCACTATCACTTTTTCTTGATAAGGCTTATCCAGTATAGAATAAAGATTATCTTTCACGGCATTTGAAACACATACAATTTTCTCTGTAAACCTGACCACCAGTTTAACAATTCTTTTTTCAATAGATTTATCTTCAAAAATAAGATGTTGAATGGTAATTTGTTTCCTTCCGGTAAGGATAACTGCGGGAAGCACATACAGGGCGGAAAATAGTCCGTTAGCCAGTATAATTGCAGGCTTTTCTTTTTTGAAAATACTTAAGAACCTTAAAGTGGAAAGCTTAATGCTGAAGATTATTTTTATATAGGCAGATAAAGTCCACCCTGAATCACGGTAGACTTTTTTCTGATGGTTATTAATTATTGTTTTAATTCCATTATCTCTGAATTTCTTTTCAGCCTTTCCTTCCGGAGTGATGATTACAAATTCAAAGCTGCGCAGATTATCGTGAAGTTTTAAGAGGAACTCCTCCCCCCCGCCCCAATTCTGCATCACCGAAACACAAAGGATCTTATCCCGTAGTTCATTTTCCGGGTTCATTAGAGACTGTCCCCGTTTTCAAGCCAGGCGGTTAATTTGTACAGCAGGTACATTTTGAGGTGAATGATATTTCGGACTAAAAGGAGGAGCATACCCTTCCTCCTGATATTTTTATATCGGGGTAGTTTTATCCCTCTTTTATCTGCAAGAAGCTGGAGTCTTTTTTCACGCGTTTCCCAGTCGGCTGATGACTGCGAAACATGTATCCTGTAATAAACATGGATCCTCGGAATAAAATGAAACCTGTGCTTTTCGCTTAATCTCAGCCATAGGTCATAGTCTTCTACTGCTTTGAATTCGGGATCCTCATCGAAACCCCCGGCATCATTCAGAGCTTCCTTTCTGATTAATACTGAAGATAGGGGTATTGTATTCCCGATTGCTTTAAGTCCCCCTGCATTTTTTGCTGCACGAAAAGGAAGCGGGAGGAGTTCATAATGCTCCGAGAAAAAATTAACTTCACCAAATGTAAAGCACATTGAATAGACAAAAGAAATTTCTGAATGTTTCAGAAGATACCCGGCCTGGAAGCTCAGTTTATGCTTTGTCCACAGATCATCAGAATCAAGAAAAGCGATAAGGCTTCCTGAAGCTTTGCTGATGCCAAAATTACGGGGTACAGAAGGTCTGCCTGAATGTTCAATCCTATAAGGTTTGATGCGTGGGTTATTAATAGCGGATATCTGCAGGATCTTATAAGTTTCATCGGATGATCCGTCGTCGACCGCTATGATTTCAAAGTTCCCATAACTCTGGTTCAGCACTGATTTCAAAGTACTCTCAATGTATTCACCCGAATTATAACAGGGAATAATCACTGAAACCAGTGGCAATTTAATTGATGCTTTATCCATTTACTTTTTGATCAATTCAAAGATTCCGCATCCATAATGACAATTGAAATTATTATCGATATTTTTTTCTGTCAGTTCTGCCGATGGAAAAAAATTATTGTTATCATCAATATATGAGAAACATTCGATTTCATATTCTGCCTGAACCAGTTCCAGTAGGTATCTTACTGAAAAGACACGGTGAGCATCAAACTCAATTCTCTGAGAACCGATTACTGTGGAAAGATACAGCCTTCCTCCAGGCT
>DATFVA010000530.1:0-6644 GCA_035260565.1 Ignavibacteriaceae bacterium
CCATACTCACCAAGATCCGATCTGACCCTTCCCCGGTAAAAGAAAGCTTCACAGCAGGAGGAGTTTAAATCGATTGCACGTGAAAATAGTTCAAGTGCCTCATAATAACGGCATTCTTTGTACCGAATCTTTCCTTCTTCCAGAAATTTAGCTGAAGCATTGATATCAATTTCAACTGATTTCTGAAAATCTTCTGATGCCCCGGTGTAATCACCCATATCTGCTTTTACAGTTGCCCGGTTGTACCAGGCCAGTGCATCGTCGGGATTCTGCTGAATTGCCCTGGAGTAATTTACAATTGCTTCATTCAACTCTCCCCTGTCAGCTTTTGCTGTGCCTTCCAGGTTATAAAATGAAACATTTCCGGACTTCCCCCCTGAATTTATTCTGAAATCCCTCATCCTTCCATAATTTTCCATTATGCGCCTCATAGTTTATTATCAATGAACCGGAGGGTATTTAGATTATTTAAGGAGTGAATTTATCCGGCAGATTTAATCCAAATGAAAAATAGGAGATGGGAGGAAAAGGAATGTCAGAATAATGTAATTAATTGTAAAAAATTGTCATGAGAAGAAGAGTAATTCAAGATCAGGAAAATTTCATATCTTTATTTAATTTGATCGCCGTACTGAAATCCTCCATAGCTGAGGAATAATCACCCTGGTCTATCTTAATTTTTCCTCTCTGGTAATAAGCTTCAGCATAACGCCAGTCGAGCGCAATAGCTTTATCGAAAAGGACAGATGCTTCCCTAAGGCTTCCCTTTTTATACTTGGAGAGTCCCAGGGAATAATATTCTCTTGCTTCCTGCATTTCAAGTTCAATGGACTTCTTAAAGTCCTGACTTGCACCGATCAGGTCACCCATTTCAGCTTTAAGAGTTCCTCTTTTATAGTAAGCAATTGAATCAAGAGGATTATTCTCTATTTCGCGGGTATATTTTTCGATTTCCATTTCACCACGTTTCTGCATCTGCATTATTCACATCCTTCTTAGGGCCTGATATATTTAAGGTAAAAACTCACATCAAAGAAATTTCTGTAGATCAATTAAGGTAAATAGCGCCAAATAAGCTATAATTTAAATCACAGAGCAGCCTTAGCCGGATTTTTGTTAATTCAGTACAAAATTACTATTGGACTACATAAGTATTTTAATAAACTATTGAAACGGTAAGAAAAACAGGTTTTCAGGAGAGTTTATCAGGCTATAAGATAAAGTTTCGGGGTTATTGCCTTCTTACTCTACTATTCCGCGGGGTGCTTTGGGGCAGCTCTCAACGGAAGGATTAGGGTTTATGCGTGTTCTAATCGATTAGTTTATATCCTATTCCGTGGACTGTAATTATACATTGGGGGTGGTTCGGATCCGTTTCTATCTTCTGTCTTAATTTGAGGATAAAATTATCGACCGTACGGGTTGTAGGACTTTCTTCGTAACCCCATATTTTCTCAAGCAGATCATCGCGGCTGACTATTTTATTTCGATGTTTCCATAAATAATGAAGTATTTCAAATTCTTTATGCGACATTTGAACCGGATTTTCGTTTTCAAGAGCGACATAACTCCGGAAATTCACTTCGATTTTACCTATCTGCACCTTATTATCGTCTGTCCCCTGGCTTTCACCCCTGCGTAGAACAGCTTTTATACGTGCATTCAATTCGCGGAGACTGAAAGGCTTTGTAACATAATCATCAGCACCAAGTTCAAGTCCCAATACCTTATCAATTTCCTGATCCTTCGCCGTAAGAAGAATTACCGGGGTTGTAACTCCTTTTTTCCTTATGTTTTTACACACATCGAAACCGGACATTTTCGGCATCATTACATCCAGAAGGATTAGGTCATAATCATTATCGATTATCTTTACGAGAGCGGATTCACCATCAGCAGCAGAGTCGACCTCATAACCTTCAAACTCAAGGTTATCCTTAAGGCCCAGCCTCATATTGGGTTCATCATCAACAATAAGGATTTTCGACATTGTACCGAAACTAAAGTTTATTGGTAGAGGTAAAATCCTAAAAATTGAAGGATTAATCAAACCGGAGACCGGGCGCAATTTGATTGATCAAGTTCAAGTTCAAGCCTGCAGGTTCAGGATTTTGAATATCAGGCTGATTCCAGTTCTTTAATCTCTGCTTTTTGTTTAAAGGGGAGATCGAGCAAAAGTCCGGCAGCGAAAGCTGCAACAACTGTAACAATACTTCCCGTCCATCCTGGTTTAATTGTCATCATAAATATTATTCCCAGGGCCAGGGTTATTTTCAGCTTATAAGTTTTCATCAGGAAAGGATCAGAGATTATCTTTTTAACGCCATCGGGGATTGATTTCGCATCACTATGGAGTAAGGAAGCAATAGACACGGCAATCTTCTTCCCGGTTGTACTACCGTATCCCGAAAGAGCTACAAGGAGTACAAGTCCTGTTAAAACCCAGGAGTTCCATCCCCAGGATATTGTAACAAGGTAGATACCGGTAACAAGGAGAGATACTGCCGAATAGCCGAAAACCATACGCAGGATCCTCATAGAACCAAGCCAGGGAATAGCCTGCTGAGGGGCCGAGGCATTTTTCAGATTAGTGAATACGATCCCCTCGACACCGAGTCCCGCAAACATTGCAAGCGCGCCGGTTATATGAAGGTACAGGGCAAGAAGATACAAACTCATAATATAACTCCGGTTAAATTAATAGAGATAAGGTTTGGTTAAACCAAATGTTAATTACAAATAATTGATTGAGGAATATAATAGTACTGTGAGGGCAAAAATTGCATTCTTCTGAAACGAAGTCAAGCAAAATCTGTATTGTTGTGCCAAAAAGCATAACGAACGGCAATAATTGATGATAATTTATCAAATATTTTTATTGCTTCAATTATATTTTTCCCTTATGTTCAGATCCTGACTATCAGCTTATAGAAATTCAATTAATCATTGTGTCATAAAGTATGCAGCAGCATAACTTTGCTTGTTATTAATATATATTTTGTATGAAACCTATGCGCGCAGGCAAATCAAAAAATAACTGGCTTAACATTTTGTTAAATCTTTTTAGATTAATCATAAAGACAATAAGAACGGGATCTGCATTAAGGATGAAGTGCAGGGATGTAAAATATTATCTGAACGATTACCTCATGGGAAAACTTATAGATGAGATGAGAACTGAAATTTCCATTCATTTAAAGCACTGTCATTCCTGCAGGAAATCAGCCAGTGAACTTAAAGCAATATTAAAATCAACGGGCGTTATATGGAAGAAAATTCACCAGACCGAAGAACTCTGGGAAGGAATTTCCGAACCGAACGAAAATGAAACAGGTTTCAGCCTGCCTGAAATTTTGTACTCGCCACTTAACAGGGGTATCAGCCGGCAGGACAAATACAAATTCAGAAATAAACTATTCCGGACAAAATGGATAGCAGTGGGTGCTCCATTAAGTGCCGTGCTAATTACTGTCCTTATCTCCGTCCTCTACTTTTCCAAAGCACAGCCCGCTTTCTGGGAAGTAGAAGCTCTTAAAGGCTCACCAACAGCAGGCAGCACTACATTCAGTAAATCCGGTGTGCTTGCCTTGGGTGAATGGCTCACAACAGATTCGCATTCCAAAGCCAGGTTAATAGCAGGGATGGCGGGGGAGATAGACGTTGATCCCGGCAGCAGGCTGCAGCTTTTAGAAACAAAGGATACCGGCTGCAGAATATTTCTTCAGAGCGGTAAAATAGATGCAAGGATCCGGGCGCCTGCAAAACATTTTTTAATTATTACTCCTTCGGCTACGGCCATCGACCTCGGCTGCAGCTACACAATTGAGGTAGATAAGAAAGGTTCTTCCATACTGAACGTCACCGATGGAAAACTTATTATCAAATCGGGGGGAAGCGAGGAAATTATAACAGCAGGAACTATCTGCGAGACCAGGAAAAATAAAAGTCCCGGCACACCTTATTCAGCGGATGCATCTGCTGAATTTAAAGAAGCATTATCAAATTTTGATTTCGGAGGCAGAACGGAGGAAGAACTTGAGACAGTACTGGAAAAATCAACTGAAAAAGAAGCAGTAAGTCTCTGGTACCTGTTGAAGAATTCCAAACCAGAAAGGGTAAGACTAATATACGACAGACTTTTCGAACTGGTTCCTCCTCCTTTGAGCGTAACTTACGAAGGGTTACTGAAGAAAAACGAGAAGATGCTGAAAGACTGGTGGGAGGAAATAGAGAGTGTGGATTGAGGAGGGGATGGTAAGAAGATAAGAGGATGAGAGGATAAGAGGATGAGAGGATGAGAATAACTTTCAGCGCGGATTTTTCATTTGGAATTCGCTCTTTCTTATTGCATAATAAATAATTACATTCTTAGCAGGCGAATTAAATACTTTTTTGTTTTGCACCAATTTTATATTCGGGGAGGAATTATGAATTGGACTCTTCAGATCGAAAAATGGGCTGACAAACACCATCCCAAGTGGATCGATTTCCTCAGAGTACTTCTCGGTATTATCCTTATAATGAAAGGCATCACTCTTATCATTAATCGTGAGCAGGTTGTGCTGAATATGGAAATGAGCAGTATAGATGTCTTTTCTTTCCTTGTCACCTCCCAATATGTGCTTGTTTTTTATATCGCAGGAGGATTGCTTGTGGCGATAGGACTGCTCACACGGGTAATAGTACTATTCCAGATACCTATACTTGTGGCCACGATAATTTTTATCGATTACCATAAGGGACTGTTTGCCCTTAATTCGGAGCTCATTTATTCTGTCCTGATACTTGGTCTGCTTATCTTTTATTTTATCTATGGATCGGGGAGATTTTCAGTTGATAATCTGCTTGATAAAAAAGAATTGCAGGGATAAAGGATGATATGGTGAATGAGTGATTGTATGATGTTTATGAGGAATTGAGCGAATGAATTGGTGATCGAATTTACAATTGATTCAGATGACCATATGATGCTGTGGATGTGCTGCACTATACTACCCAGCGAGGAATCTCTGGTTATTTTAAACAATACTAAATAACCATGGAGAAAATATGAGCACACTTTCGGGGATAGAAAGATGGTCGGAAGAACATCATCCGGTTTATATCGATTTCATACGGATATTGCTTGGGATATTTTTAATAGCAAAAGGCGCTTCGTTTATAAATCACCGTCAACAAATAGAATGGCTGCTGGTCGGCCATAATCTTGATTTCCTTATCTTTTTAAGTTCTGTATATGTCATACTCTTTCATATCGGGGGCGGACTGCTGATTGCAACAGGATTAATTACACGCTGGGCAATTGCATTCCAGATACCAATCCTGATAGGTGCTGTATTCTTTATAAATCTTCCTAACGGATTTACATCAATCAACAGCGAACTGGGATTTTCAATAGCCACACTTGTTCTTTTAATACTCTTTATGTTTTACGGATCGGGAAATTTTTCACTCGATTATTATATGAAGATGCATAAAGACAGGTAGGGCGTTGAATTGGCGAATTAAGGGATTGGGCGAATTTGGCGGATTAATTTTAGGATTTGCGGATTGACGGATTTGCGGATTGCAAACAACAGCATTATAGAGGGTAATAGATTTAGCAAAGTCCTGATTTGAATCTGTACATATCGGGAATTAGCTAAGGTTAAAACATGAGTTGACATTTGAGATATTATTTTGAAAGTTGTCAGACCGAGCAATAAATTACTTTAAAGAACAGATGACGGGCAAAAATTTCTTTTATAAATTCTGTCTTTCTTTCCTGCTGTTCACAGTTATATTATTTCAGACATGCACTCCTGTAGCCTCCTACAGTGAAACCGCCTACACACAGGCTATCAGGCTGAAGCTGGAATCACTTGAACTAATGAGCAAAGCCACAGAAGGATACTCAAACCATTCTGGAAAAGCCGACACGCTTAAACGAGAATTAAGATTTGCCTACGAATATGCGAAAGGGAAACCCAACAACGAATTAACAGCGAAGCAATGGGAAATAATGATTAATCCCGACAGAAACCTAATCGGCGGATTTCTAAGGATATGGAAAGAGGACCTGACCCTCACACCTGTTTTTGTAAGCGAGGCCCAGGGCGTTATTGGGGATGCATTCGACACAATCATCGGACTTGAAAGCGGAAAAATTAAACCATCTCAACTGGAGGAGCAATAGTTATGGCAGACTTTGATGCTTTTCTCGAACAATTAAAAACCAGTCTTAAAGGACTTGCACAGAATTCTTTCAAAAAATACTCACAGCAGATTTTACATGACGGGACAGAATTTGCTAAAAAGCTCGAAGACGACCTGCAGAGGTGGAGCGTGGAATATTCAATCCACGAAATGACTAAAGAAGAATTTGAATTTCTTGTTAAAGGCAAGAAAGACCTCCTCGAGATGGAGGCATTGAAGCAGCTTGGCCTTGCCCGCACAGAGCTGAATAAGCTTCGCAATGCAATTGTGGATACTATAACGGGTACAGCGGTAAAGGTGCTATTGTAAATCCCGGTTTACATTCAATAATTTTCAATTCAGAATTGACTTCAATTAATTCTTGAATTAAATAAAACACTTGCCTGTTCAATTGTTAGTGGCTGGTCATGATATATGGTAATTTTCTCTCTTAATTCATCAATTTTCTC
>DATFVA010000531.1:0-10636 GCA_035260565.1 Ignavibacteriaceae bacterium
ACTGAAAACCCGGTTTTAATTTCAGGCTTGAAGAATAAACTTTTCCCACTGAAAAACCCGGTGTTAATCTCAGGCTTGAAGAATAAACTTTCTCCCACTGAAAACCCGGAGTTAATATCAAGCTTCAAGGATATACTTGCTCCCACTAGAAACCGTGGTTATTCGGATTTCTTATTTTTTACCAGCTTATGGGGCTAAGATGGAGTATGGGTGTATGTAGAAATTAACGAATACGAATTTAGCGGATTGCGGATGTCGAAAATAGCGGATAGATTCCTGCTGCCGTGGGGAAGCGGCTGTAGAATTTCACACAGCTTTTCATGGATGAGAATCACGCCGGAACCAGATAAGGATGATAAGGACATTAAAAACCATTTATTTTTTTGACTTATTAACTATTATTTTTATTATAACGGACTAATATTAAATAATAGTTCAGATGCCCTTATACAGCCTGAATATCGTTGATTTTTCATTAAAAAAAGGATAGATTCACACTCTTAATTTTGCCATGATTGCTGAAAATATTAAAGCACTGCGGGAACGGATCGAACGAAAATGTGCCGAAGCAAAGCGTGACAGCAGTGAAATAAAATTAATTGCTGTTTCGAAGACATTCGGGACTGATGATATTGAAAAAGTATTTGGTGAAGGCCTGAAGGATTTTGGTGAAAACAAAGCCCAGGAATTATCAGCTAAGTATGAACAGCTGGGTGATAAAATTACCTGGCATTTTATAGGTCACCTGCAGCGTAATAAAGTCCGTTTTGTTGTTCCGGCCGCAAGTTATATTCATTCGATAGATTCTCTTCAGCTTGCAACAGAGGTAAACAAAGCTGCCTCAAAAATTAACAAGATACAGAAAGTACTTTTGCAGGTTAAAACTTCAGAAGAGGAATCAAAGTCGGGAATTCAAAGCAAAAGCGAGCTGCTTAACCTGGTCCGATACTGCGGGGAGTACTCTAATATTCAGCTTGAAGGACTAATGACCATCGCGCCATTTACTGATGATATGAATCTAATAAGGCAAAGTTTCAAACAATTGCGTAAATTAAGAGATGATTTAAATTCAGAAGGTTTTGAACTGAAGGAGCTCTCGATGGGAATGACATCCGATTTCGAAATAGCAATTGAAGAGGGTGCAACTATGCTGAGGATCGGCTCGGCAATTTTTGGTGAAAGAGATTATTCAAAAGATTGGAAGGATTCATGAAAGTTTCCCCGATCAGTATTAAGAAGCAGGAATTCAATAAATCCTTCAGGGGATATGATCCTGAAGAAGTGCAGGCTTTTCTTGACAAACTTGCCGATGAATTCGATGATCTTCAGAAAGAAAATGAGCATCTCAAAGAGGAACTGGAAAACGCTAATGTACACCTGGCAGAATTCCGGAGAATAGAGAAGAATCTGCAGGATACGCTGCTGAAAGCACAGGAATCATCATCAAAGGCCATCGACTCAGTGAAGAAGCAGACGAACCTTATGGTTAAAGAGGCTGAGATAAAGGCTAACCAGACACTTGAAAAAGCCAGGGAGAGTGCAAATGAAATAAGAGATGCAGTAATCAAGCTGAGGGAAGAACGCGATCTGCTTATTTCAAAGTTAAAAGCAATGATCGATTCGCAGGCCCATCTCTTTGAAGTAAAAGTAAAGGATGCCGGGACAGAAAGTGCGGTTATGCGCAAACCCGAACAGCCTAAAAAAGTTGATATAGATGTAGACGACATTGTAAATAAAATATTATAATGAGTGAGCTAAAAAACAAAATAGACGAGACCCTCCAGGTAATCCATAAAGTTACAAGGGAGAATTACCCGGTCGGGATAATCCTTGGGACGGGACTCGGCGGCCTGGTAAAAGAAATTAAAGTTTCACACGAAATAAAATATTCCGATCTGCCTCATTTTCCTCTTTCCACTGTTGAATCTCACGAAGGAAAACTGATATTCGGAAACATCAACGGCAAGAATGTTGTTGCTATGCAGGGACGCTTTCACTATTATGAAGGCTACACAATGCAGCAGATAACATACCCTGTCAGGGTGATGAAATACCTTGGAGTAGAAACTCTGCTTGTATCAAATGCCTGCGGAGGGATGAATCCCCAATACAGACGAGGTGATGTAATGCTGATGGCAGATCACATAAATCTGCTTGGCGACAATCCGCTTATAGGACAAAATGAGGACGATCTTGGTCCCCGTTTTCCGGATATGAGCGAAGCCTACAGCAAAGATCTTATAGCGCTTGCGGAAGCTATTGCTATAGAGAATAAAATTAAGGTACAGAAAGGCGTGTATGTTGCTGTACCGGGACCTAACCTTGAAACAAGGGCTGAATACAGGTTCTTAAGAGCCACAGGTGCTGATGTAGTAGGTATGTCTACAATCCCCGAGAACATCGCAGCAAATCATATGGGAATGAAAGTACTGGGAATAAGCATAATAACAGATGAGTGTTTTCCTGATTCGCTTAAGCCCGTTAATGTTGAAGAGATAATAGCAACGGCGATGGAAGCAGAGCCGAAAATGACCTTAATAATGAAAGAGGTTATAAAAAAATTATAATGGAAAAAAGACCCATTCACCAGTATGTCACCCCGGTTTTACTAGGCGTACTCATGTTCGCATCGAACTTCATAAATACCGGCATCTTCCGCTTCGGCGCAAATGATTTTGCCGTATGGTTTGTTGTATCACTGCTCTGTTTTGCCAGCGGCTATTATATGAACAAGGTTTTCGGATGGCATGCGGGCGGTAAAGTTATATTTGCTATTATTATAGCAGCAACTGCTTTAAGTATACTGGTGATTTCATTTTTCAGGGAATACTTTGCAGCCAACGAACTATTGACCGAAAACCTGATCCTATACAGTCTGCGTAATATAACGCTCGGGGCAATGGCGATTTTCGGAATGGCTATAGATGAAGTACTTCATCGTGAAAGAGAAGCAACTGTACTGAATCAGAAACTGAAAATGTATGAGGAACAGCTGCAGGATGCGCGAAAGGAAGCTGAGCTTGAGCTGCGTGAGGCAAAAGTTAAAGCTGAAAAACTGATCAATGATGCACAGGCATCTGCAAAAAATACAATCCTTAAGAAAGAGAGGATTGAAAGAGAATTGAAAGAATTCATTCAGGCCGAAAGAGAACTGATAAAAAGATACGAGGAATCCTGACATTATTATGTTCAAACAATATTCTGAAAAAATAAATTATCCTGATCTTGAAAAGAATATACTTGAGATCTGGGAAAAGAATAAGATTTTTGAGAAGAGCGTTTCTTCAAGAGATGAATCGAAATCATTTACCTTTTACGAGGGACCCCCCACTGCTAACGGGAAACCCGGAATTCATCATGTAATGGCCCGTGCGTTAAAGGACCTGGTCTGCCGGTATAAAACGCTCCAGGGATACCGTGTTGAAAGGAAAGGCGGATGGGACACACATGGTTTACCGGTTGAAATTGAAGTAGAGAAAAAGCTGGGAATAAAACATAAAAGCGAAGTATTAGATTACGGTATAGAAAAATATAACGAGGCCTGCAGGGATTCTGTTTTTACCTACCTGGATCTCTGGGAAAAGATGACTACCAGGATGGGCTACTGGGTCGATTTAGGTTCTGCATATATAACTTTGAAGAACGATTACATAGAATCTGTCTGGTGGGCTCTGAAAACACTTTTTGATAAAGGACTGATTTATAAAGATTATAAAATCGTTCCCCAGGATCCTAAATCAGAAACTGTTCTTTCATCTCACGAACTTGCATTAGGATACCGGGAAACAAAAGATCCATCGGTTTATGTGCTTTTTAGAATTAAAAACACGGATGATTATTTTCTTGTATGGACAACCACACCATGGACATTGATTTCAAATGTTGCACTTGCTGTAGGTCCCGATATTGATTACGTCAAAATAGAACACAATGGAAAAAAGATAATCCTGGCCAAAGAAAGATTAAGTGTAATCGACGGCGATTATGAAATTATTGAAGAGGTTAAAGGAAGCAGTCTTGAAAACACAGAGTATGAACAGCTTCTTCCCTATATTCATATTGATAAGAAGGCCTTCTTTGTAGTTCCCGGTGAATTCGTCAGTACTGAAGACGGCTCAGGTATTGTCCATATTGCTCCTGCCTTCGGTGCGGACGACTATGAGACATCAAAGAAATACGATCTCCCGATGGTGCAGCCGGTAACCCGCGGCGGTTTATTCACCGATGAAGTGACTGACTTTAAAGGTGAGTTTGTAAAGGATGCGGATGCAGGAATTATCAAAAAATTAAGAGAAGAAGGAAAGCTTTACAGGAAGGAAACTATTGTACACTCCTATCCATTCAGCTGGCGCCACGAAAATGTTCCCGTAATTTATTATGCAAGAGAAAGCTGGTTTATCCGCACCACATCGATAGCGGACCGGATGGTTGAACTTAATAAAACGATTAACTGGCAGCCGCCCGAAGTAGGGTCGGGCAGATTCGGCAACTGGCTTGAAGAAAATAAAGACTGGGCGCTTTCACGCGACCGGTTCTGGGCAACTCCTCTTCCTATTTGGGTAAGCGACGGAGACACATTTGCAGTAGGAAGCATTGAGGAATTGAAGAAAGGATTTATAGAAGAAGACGGGAAGAGAATTCCGGTAAGCGAAATTGAAGACATCGATCTGCACAAGCCTTTTGTAGATAAAATATTATTTGAAAAGGATGGAAAGATCTATAAACGCACTCCTGAGCTGATAGATGTCTGGTTCGATTCCGGCTCGATGCCGTTTGCGCAGTATCATTATCCTTTTGAAAATAAAGAGCTTTTTGAAAAGTATAATTTCCCGGCTGATTTTATCTGTGAAGGAATAGACCAGACCAGGGGCTGGTTTTACACACTTCATGCAATAGCCACAATGCTTTTTGATAATGTTGCTTATAAGAATGTTATTGTGAACGAGCTTATTCTCGATAAGAACGGCCTTAAGATGTCAAAGTCGAAAGGGAATACAGTAGATCCGTTTTTACTGTTTGATAAATACGGTGCCGATGCAACCCGCTGGTACCTGGTTACCAACAGTCCTCCCTGGAGACCCACACTATTCGATGAAGAAGGGATTGTTGAAGTGCAGAGAAAGTTCTTCGGAACACTAATGAATTCCTATGCATTCTTTGCTCTTTATGCCAATATAGATAAATTCAGCTTCAAAGAGGAGCTTATTCCATACGAGGAACGACCTGAGATTGACAGATGGATACTCTCCGTGCTCAGCTCACTGGTGGAAGAATACAGAACCTTAATGGATGCATATGATGTAACAAAAGCTGCCAGGGCAGTATCTACATATACAATCGACCAGCTTTCCAACTGGTATGTAAGGAGATGCAGGAGACGTTTCTGGTCAAAGACTCCTTCGGAGAAGTCCGAAATGAATAAGAATAAACTTTCTGCCTACCAGACTTTATATGAATGCCTGATAACGATAGCCAAGCTGACTTCTCCATTTATCCCTTTCATTTCTGAAGAAGTATATACCAGTCTGAATGAAGTTACAGGTAAAGAAGAATTTGAATCAGTTCATTTATCTGTTTTCCCCGAAGCTGTTTATAAAAACAATGAACTTGAGGAGAAAATGGAAATTGCCCAAAAGGTTGTATATCTTACAAGGGCGATGAGAGCCAAGAAGAACCTGAAGGTAAGACAGCCACTAAGAAAAATTATGGTAGCGGCTGACAGTTCACATCATTCCGCTCTTGAGGAAATGAAAAAAGTGATTCTCGAAGAAGTAAACATTAAAGAACTGATCATACTGAAGGACGATGCTGAGATTGTAAATAAATCGGCTAAACCGAATTTCAAGTCGATCGGTCCAAAGTTTGGAAAGAATGTGAACAAAGCAGCAGGAAAGATTAAGGAATTAGATAAGGAAGATATTAGTAAATTAGAGAGAGGCGATGAAGTAAAAATTGAAATCAACGGGGAAGAATTTGCCATCAAACCGGAAGATGTTGAAATTATCAGTTCTGAAATTGAAGGCTGGCTTGTAGAAAATGAGGGAGGTGTAACTGTTGCCCTGGATACTGAACTGGACGGCAGTCTTGTTTCTGAAGGACTCGCCAGGGAATTTGTAAACAGGGTACAGAATATGAGAAAAGATTCCGGCTTTGAAGTAACTGATAAAATTAAAATTGATTACAACGGCAGTGATAAACTTATTGATGCAGTTGATGCTTTTAAAGATTATGTTTCAAATGAAACTCTTGCAGAAGAATTAAATAGAAAGGATTCTGTTAACGGAGATTCCGGACAGAATTGGGAGATCGGGGAGTATTCATGCTCCATCAAGATCATAAAGGTTCAATAATTTAGGAGTGTGTTATGGCTAAGAAAACCACTACGAGCAAATCGTCTTCGAAGAAAACTGCGAAGACAAGCAAGAGCAAATCAGCTCAATCAGTAAAGAAGACAGCCGGGAAAAAGACAGCTGCTGCTGCCAAGAAATCTTCCGGAACAGCTGCTGCTAAAAAGGCAGGTTCAAAGAAAACCGCTGCTGTGAAAAAGAGTGCGGCAAAAATGAATAAAACAACAAAACCACAAATTACAGTAAAAGCAAAGGAAAAAAAGATAACTATGCCGAGAAAGAAGAAAGAGACGAAGGCTGATGCAGTGAAAAAACAAACCGAAGTTTCACAGGCCGATAAACAAGCCGAGGAACGCGCCAAAGCAATGCAGAAAATTAAAGGCTACAGTAAGAAAGACCTTGAACACTTTAAACAAATTATACTTGACAAACGTGATGAGATAATAGAACAGCTTCAGAACCTGAAAGAACAGATGCTGGATCCGACTACGGGTGAGTATATAAATGAAAATTCTCCCTACTCGCTCCACATGGCAGAACAGGGAACGGATGCAATGGAGAGGGAAAAAACCTTCCTTTATGCCCAGCGGGAAAATAAATTTTTAGGTTATCTTGAAGATGCCCTGAAACGGATTGAAGCAGGAACTTATGGTATCTGCATCGAGTGTATAGAAGAGCCGCAGCATTTGTGTGAGACGTGCCCGCTGATCCCGAAGGCAAGGCTTGAAGCAGTTCCACACAGCCAGATGTGTGTGCCGGTAAAACAAAGACAGGAAAAGAGATAGTTAAGTAAATCTATCAGGAATGGATGAGGTATTGAATTGAGGTTATTACTGGTTTCAGCAGTAATTGTATTTGCGGATCAGGTATCAAAGCTTATGGTTAAAGGAATTCCGGCTATCAATTTAGCCGGGGTGCATCCTGGAGAAAAAATACCGGTAATATCAAATCTCTTCAATATCACAATGGTTGAAAATCCGGGAATAGCATTCGGCATCAACTTCGGTTCGGAGTTTAAACTTGCAATTTCACTCTTCACACTAGCTGCATGCATCGGTCTGTTTATATTTTTATACAGGATCAGAAACAAGAGTTTCGGCTTAAAGTTTTCAATCGCTTTAATCCTTGGAGGTGCAGTCGGCAACCTGATCGATCGTTTATTTTATGGAATATTTTACGGTTATGCCCCGTTATTTTACGGCAAAGTTGTAGATTTTTTTAATATACATCTCTTTAACGTCTACCTGTTTAATAATACTCTTGGTAATTACATATTTAACATTGCAGATCTTTCTGTTACCACAGGAATGGTTTGCCTGCTGTTTGCCATCAGGCAGCAGAACAAGGAACAGGAATCGAATAAAACGGTTATGGAAAATCTTTTAGTAAAGGGGAAAGAGTAGTTGCGAGTATTAATTGTCTCGGTTATTATTGTAATTATTGATCAGGCTACAAAGCTTTTTGTAAAAGGCTTCTCAATCCCATTCCTCCATTTTAAATATGCCGGAATGTACGAGGGTGAAAGAATTCCGGTAATCGGAAATTTTTTCAGGATTACATTTATTGAAAATCCAGGGATGGCTTTCGGATTTGATCCCGGTATTAACTTCAAATTATGGATCTCTGTATTCTCCCTTGCTGCCAGCATCGGGCTGATAATTTATTTATACTTTGTCAGAAATCAGAGACTAAGTCTGCGCATTGCCCTGGCATTCATACTCGGCGGGGCTGTCGGAAACCTGATCGACAGGATGTTTTATGGTATCTTTTACGGCTATGCTTCTATATTTTACGGCCGGGTGGTGGATTTCCTTGATGTGGATTTCTTCGATTTTTCTATTTTCGGCAGGAGCTATGACAGGTGGCCTATATTTAATGTTGCAGATGCAGCCGTTACCATCGGCGTGCTTATTTTGATTATTTTTTATAAAAAGAACTCTGAACAAAATGAAATCCCGGAACCGGTTGGATCCGGATTAGATGAATTTCCGGTTGATGATACCCACAGCAACGGAACAGAAGAAGAACAGAATGATTCAATAAAAGAGTCATCAGAGGAAAATAAAAAAGAAGATGGCGAAACTGATCACGGAAAAGAAATACCGCTTTGAAGTACCACCCGGGAAAAAGAAAGAACGCCTCGATCTTTATCTTACCAATTTAATCGAAAATGCTACACGTACGAGGGTTCAGAAATTAATTGAAGCCGGGTTTGTAACAGTTAATGGTAAACCAGTAAAGCCGAGTTACCCCGTACAGCCGAACGATCTGATTGAAGCTTCACATCCCATTACTCCCCGTCCCGAAGAAGCCGGGCCTGAAGAAATCCCTCTCGATATAGTCTTCGAAGATGAATACCTGCTTGTAGTGAATAAGCCTGCGGGAATGGTTGCCCATCCGGCATATGCAAATTATACAGGAACCCTTGTCAATGCGCTTCTTCACCATTCCGCAATACTGAGCAATGTAAATGAGCCGGGAAGACCGGGAATCGTTCACCGGATAGATAAGAACACAAGCGGACTGCTCGTTGTTGCAAAAGACGACTGGACACATGCAAAGCTTGCATCCCAGTTTTCCAGGCATACTGCCGAAAGGGAATACCAGGCAATTGTATGGGGACTTTTTAAAGAGAAAAAAGGGGAAATAAAATTTAATATTGCGCGCAGTAAATCCGACAGGAAAAAGTTTGCCGTCTCTGAAACGGAAGGTAAGCAGGCTTTAACTTTCTACGAGGTAATTGAAGAGTTTGAGTTTACTTCTCTGCTGAAACTAAAGTTGAAGACAGGCAGGACGCACCAGATACGGGTGCATCTGTCATCAATTAACCACCCTATTTTCGGGGATGAAACTTACGGAGGAACCAAAATTGTATATGGTTCTGCTCTGCCTAAAATGAAAAGCAGGGTTGAAAATCTCTTAAAGATAATGCCGCGGCAGGCTCTTCATGCAAAGACTCTGGGTTTCGAACACCCGCATACAAAACAATTTATGCTTTTTAATTCCGAACTCCCTGAAGATATGAAAGATATGCTTGAAAAATTGAAATTTAGCGTTCAATAAGTTAAACTTGTTTATTCTTTTTCAGCTTTTCTTACACATATTATCTATTTTGAGGAGAGTATTATGCCTTCCGGATTACCTAAAACCTTAGTAATTGGTGTAATAGTCACCGGTTTATGCTTGATAATTATCTATATCTTTACGCAGCTCCCATCTGGAGGTGAACCGGGGACAAAGCAGGTAAGCGTCAATCTTGCAGATAAATGTTCAACGTGTCATAAAAGGGTTTCTCCCGATATTGTCAATCAGTTTGCGCGAAGCACTATGGCAAGGTCGGGAGTAAAATGCGTTGACTGTCATGTCGTTGACCGTGATAATCCTATGGGAAAGGACCACGAAGGATTTTTTATTACAGTATCACCGACACCAAAACAATGCGGAAAATGTCATCCTGCAGAAACACGGCAGTTCGACCACAGCCGGCACGGAGCCCCGGCATGGGTGGCGCTCAACGGCTTTGCAGATTTTTCGGCTGAACAGCAGAAATTTGTTAGTGATAATATTCCTGAAGCAAACAGGGGACCTAACGGTATTGTGACGGCTACAAGGAATTCATTGTTTGATATTGAGGGACCTACGGTAACGCCTCTTGCCTGTCAAAGCTGCCACGCTATCGGGAAGCCCAACGCTGACGGCAGCATCGGCAACTGCAACAAGTGTCATTTGCGGCACGAATTTTCGCTGGGACAGGTAAGGAAGCCTGAGATATGCGGGCAGTGCCACCTTGGTCCCGATCATCCCCAGATAGAAATCTATAAAGAATCAGCTCACGGTGTAATGTATGATACCCAGGGTGACTCGTGGAACTGGGATCAGAAGCCGGGGAGACTGACAACGGCAGATATGCCGGCACCAACCTGTGCAACCTGCCATATGAGCGGTTTCGGAACACAGGGAACAACTCATGATGTCGGTGAAAGATTATCCAAATTCTTATTCGCTGCGGTAACAAGCAACAGGCCAAATTATGTTAGCGGGAGGGAGGCAATGAAATCTATATGCAGTAACTGCCATTCGCCCAAATTCGTAGATGACCTTTATACAAAAGCAGACAGCGTAACTGCATTTGTCAATCTAAAGGTGAAAGAAGCCTCCGATATTATCAATGGTTTAATAAAGGATGGAGTAATTACCTCCGAACCATTTGCTACGCAGATAAGCTATGATGCTTTCGATCTGTGGCATTACGATGGAAGAACGGCAAAGTTCGGAGCATATATGCAGGG
>DATFVA010000532.1:0-4192 GCA_035260565.1 Ignavibacteriaceae bacterium
TTTTACTTCAAGTGAAGCATTGAGACTGGATCCTCAGCATAGAATTCTTTTAACCTGTGCTCATGAAGCACTGGAAAATGCGGGTTATGATCCAGGAAAATTCAGCGGGAGAATAGGAGTTTACACCGGCTCAGCGATGAATACCTACCTTTTGAATACCCGTTTATTTGAAAAAATTCATGATGAATATATCCCCACACTCATTGGAAATGATAAAGATTTTTTAAGCACGAGGATATCCTACAAACTAAATCTCAAAGGTCCCAGTGTAAATGTTCAAACTGCCTGTTCTACTTCACTGGTTGCAGTTCATCTTGCCTGTCAGAGTCTTTTAATGGAAGAATCCGATATGATGATTGCAGGGGCTGTATCTGTAAAAGTGCCTCATTATGCAGGATATGTGTATGACGGGGGCGGAATTGTTTCACCGGATGGACACGTACGAGCCTTTGATGCTAAGGCAAATGGAACGGTTTTCGGAAGCGGCGCAGGAATTATCGTGCTGAAAAGACTATATGATGCAGTGAATGACCATGATAATATTTTAGCTGTTATTAAAGGGTCTGCGATAAATAATGACGGATTTGAAAAGGCCGCTTTTACAGCTCCTGGTATAAAAAGCCAGGCAGACGTTGTAGTTGAAGCAATTTCCAATTCTGGTATTACAGCAGAAGATATAAGCTATATTGAGACACATGGCTCCGGTACACCTGTAGGAGATCCAATCGAAATTGCTGCATTAAACAGAGCATTTAGAAAATATACAGACAAAAAAAACTTTTGTGCCATTGGTTCTGTAAAAACTAATATAGGACACCTGGATGCAGCAGCAGGAATTGCCGGAATTATCAAAACGGTGCTTGCATTGCAAAATAGAAAAATCCCTGCCAGTATCAATTATGAAGAACCAAATCATGAAATAAATTTTTCGGATACACCTTTTTATGTCAACTCGTCTTTAACTGAATGGGAAAGTAAAAATAAAAGGATTGCTGGAGTGATGTCAACTGGGATGGGTGGAACGAATGCTCATATTATTATTGAGGAAGCACCTGAAATTAGAAAGCAGTCTCAAACCGAATCCCCCGCTCTGATTTTATTATCCGCCAGGGATGAAACTGCAGTGGAAATTCAGACAAGTCAGCTCCATAACTATTTGTCTGATAACACCAAATTAAATTTAAGAGATGCAGCCTATACCCTTCAGTGCGGACGTAAAGAATTTGAAAATAGAAAATTTTTAGTGGCTGAGAATCGCCTCCAGGCAATCGGATTGCTAAAACAAAATAATTCAAAAAAGGTATTTACCGGAAAAATTCAAAGCTTCTCAAAGCGTCCTGTAATCTTTTTATTGCCGGGATTGGGTGATCACTATGTGGGGATGGGATATGATCTCTACTGTGAAGTACAAGTTTTCAAGGATGAAGTTGATAAATGTGCAGAAATTTTACGTAAATACCTGGACTGCGATATTAGGGATATCCTTTACCCTGTGAATCTTTGTAAAAAAGTTCCGGATGGCAGTATAGATTTGAAAAAAATGTTGGCTGGACGAAATACTAATGTAGACGATCCAAATTCCATCAAACTTAATCAGACCCTTTATGCACAGCCTGCATTATTCACAATAGAATATGCACTGGCAAAACTATGGATACATCTGGAAATAGTACCCGACGCATTAGCTGGTCATAGTATGGGTGAATACGTTGCGGCCTGCTTATCCGGAGTTCTTTCACTGGATGATGCATTAAAATTAATTGCCAAACGCGCAGAACTTGTCAGCAGCTTACCACCAGGCAGGATGCTTGCAGTTACATTACCCGAAAAGGAAATATTGCCTTTGCTGGATGAGCAGCTATCTATTTCCCTTATAAACTCCCCCGATTTATGTGTTGTTGCCGGTGCAGAAGAAAGTGTTAATAAATTTGAAAAAGTTCTAAGCCGCCGGAATATTTTGTACCGTCGTGTACAAAATGCTCATGCCTTCCATTCAAAAATGATGGATCCGATATTTAATAATCTTGTTGATGAAGTTAAACAGGTTAAATTAAATTCACCGCAGATACCTTTCATCTCAAATGTTACAGGAGACTGGATTTCGGAAAGTGAGGCTATAAATCCTTATTACTGGGCTAAACATAGCACAAACACATCGCGGTTCAGTGAAGCATTGGAAAAAGTCTGGCAGGTCGAAAATTGCATCCTGCTCGAAGCCGGACCAGGAAACACACTCAGTGTTCTTGCACAGCAGCATCCCGCCAAAGACAAAAGTTGTACTCAGACAGCATTTCCTTCCATGCGGCCTGAATACGAAAACCAATCAGATCTGAATTACCTGTTAAAATGCATAGGCAAACTATGGCTGAATGGTGTAAGTATAAAATGGGAAAAATTATATGAAGAAGATAATCAGCCGGGACGTATTCCACTCCCTACTTATCCGTTTCAGGAGAAAAATTATTGGCTAAAAACAAAAATACCTGCCGGAGATATTCGCGAAAAGAAAGATAAGTTAAAAGAGTTCGAAAATTGGTTTTATATACCAGGCTGGGAGAGATCGGATTTCAGGTACAGCTATGAAAATACTTTAGATGCCAATCATAAGAAGCTATGGCTGATCTTTTTGGATAATAATGGACTGGGTCTCCAGTTGCAGGAAATGCTGAAAAATAATAACCGGGAAGTGATCACGATAGAATTAAATAATTCTTACCGGAAAGACAATACTGGAAATTATTCAGTGGATACTCGAAGTCAACAACATTACGAATTTTTATTCAATGAAATCAAATCTCTAAACGCAGATTCATTAAATATTATTCACCTGGGATGCTTTTCAAAGCAGGATAATACCGGGTTCGATTACAATAATGATTCAATTCAGGACCATGGATTTTATAGTTTGACATACATATCACAGGCACTCGGCAAACTTAATTTTTCTATCCCTGTCCAGATTGGAATAATAACGAGTCATGTTCACCAGGTAACAGGTATCGAGGATTTAACCCCAGAAAAAGCCTTAATACTTGGCCCCTGCGGTGTAATACCTAAAGAATTTTCGAACATTCAATGTTTTAACATAGACCTGGTTTTTGAAGAATCAAATCCGCTGAACAATAAAGAATTAATTTTAAAGCTCTTAAGCGAATTTGATAAACAAAATACCCCCTCTCTGATTGCATATAGAGGCAAATTTAGATGGATAAAAAAGTATAATAATATCAGACTTTCGAATCATAAAACCTGGCCGGCCGCGGAACGAAAGAGCCGGATAAAGAAACACGGAGTTTACCTCATCACGGGCGGAACAGGAGGAATTGGCTTAACTCTGGCTAAGTTCCTTGCAGAAAAATACCAGGCAAAACTTGTTTTAACACAGAAATCTGAAATTCCGGAAAAATCAAAGTGGACGGAGATATTAGAGAATGATCGTAATAATAGTGCCTTATCTCAAAAACTAAGGAAACTCAGGGAGATAGAGAATCTGGGTTCTGATGTAATCGTTTTCCAGGCTCAGATATCTGAAGCTGAAACTATGAAAAAGACGATATGGGAGGCAGAGAATTTATTCGGAAGAATAAATGGCGTTATACATTGTGCGGGAATTGTGAAAGCAGGCATGATCAGGGCAAAACAAACAAGTGATCTTAAAAGCGTACTTGCACCAAAAGTCAAAGGGACTTTAGTTTTATATGATTTAATGAAAGATAAAAATCCTGATTTTTTTATCCTTTGTTCCTCGATTACTTCAGTAATAACTCCCTTTGCTGAAATTGACTACAGTTCGGCTAATTCGTTTTTAGATGTTTTCTCCCAATATTTAAATAAAGGAAATAAATTTTTTACAATAAGCATTAATTGGCCCGGGTGGAAAGAAACGGGACAACTGATAAATCTTGAAACTCAGAAAGGGACAGAGCTCTGGAAACAGGAAGCACTCCGGACTGCAATATCTTCGCACGACGGATTGGAAGCCTTTAAAATCGGTATTGCTTCAGATTATTCCCAGTTGATCATATCTCCCCAACCGCTTGAAAGTTATCTGGATTATCCAGCTCAAGTCAAAGATCTGGACTACGAAAACAAAGAAGAATACGTTGCTTCGAATCCTGATACAGATTCCGGAAATAAAAACATAGAAAAATTATCCATCATCTGGAAAGATATTTTGGGTGTAAAAGAAGTA
>DATFVA010000533.1:0-5146 GCA_035260565.1 Ignavibacteriaceae bacterium
ATTAAAAAAGATGCTGAAAAACTTTGCGAAGAACTTCAGGAAATGGGACCTACATTCATCAAACTAGGGCAGCTGCTTTCAACCAGACCTGATCTTCTCTCCCGGCCTTACATTGATTCACTTTCAAGGCTTCAGGACAAAGTAACGCCTTTCTCCTTTAAGGACGTGGAGAAAACCATTACTGAAGCGCTTGGTGTAAGAATATCAAAGGCATTCAATGAATTTGATGAGAAGCCCATTGCAGCAGCATCTCTCGGGCAGGTACACAGGGCGGTGCTCAGGACAGGGAAAGAAGTTGCAGTTAAAGTTCAGAGGCCGGATATCAGGAATACAGTTATTGAAGATCTGGATGCATTAAAAGATATAACAGAAGCGTTTGATAAGCACACAGAAATCGGAAGGAAATATTTATTTGAAGATCTGCTTGAAGAGTTCAGGAAATCCATCCTGCTTGAACTTGATTATCTTAACGAAGCACAGAACCTGATAAGACTTACTGAAATAGTAAAGGATTACAAGGATATTATAGTACCGCAGCCGGTAACAGATTATACTTCCTCAAAGGTACTTACAATGGATTACATCCATGGAATGAAGGTATCCAAATTCAGTCCCATTGCCAGGCTGGATACAGACGGTCACAAATTATCCACAGAACTGCTTGAAGCTTATCTTGACCAGGTTTTGATCCATGGTTTCTTCCATGCCGATCCTCATCCCGGTAATGTATTCCTCACACACGATAAAAAGTTAGCTCTTATCGACCTGGGAATGACGGCAAGGATTACTCCGTCAATGAGGGATCTGTTATTAAAGCTGCTGCTTGTTATAAGCGAGGGGAATGGTGATGAAGCTGCGAAAATAAGCCTCCGGCTGGGCACTCCCCTTGCAAATTTTAATGAGGATCATCTTAGAAAAGACATAGGCTATTATGTCAGCCGGTACTATAATGCTTCACTGGAAGATATCCAGGTCGGACGAGTAGTGGCAGAACTTGCAAAGATATCAGCTAATAATGGCCTCAGACCATCTGCAGATTTAACCATGCTCGGCAAAACTCTTCTGAATCTTGATGAGATAGGGAAAATACTTGAGCCAGAATTTAATCCAAATGAAGTGATCAGGAAGCATGTCAATGCGGTAATGCAGAAGCATATGCTGAAGAACTTTTCACCCGGAAATATTTTTTCATCGCTTCTGGAAATGAATGAGCTTATAAAAAAGCTTCCCTCAAGGATCAACAAGCTGCTTTACCTTCTATCCAATAATAAACTGAAAATTAAAATAGATGCGATAGACGAATTGAGACTGACAAGAGATCTGCAGAAAATAGCAAACAGGATTACTTTCGGAGCTATTGTCGGCGCCTTTATAATCGGAGCAGCGCTGATGATGCGGGTACGGACAGAGTTCACAATATTCGGATACCCTGGAATTGCAATGATTCTTTTTATTTTAGCAGGCATTTGCGGTGGTGCTATTATGATTAATATCCTGAAATATGATGAAGGGAAAGAGAAGTAGATATGAGAAGTTATTCCTCTTCCTTAAATGTTCCGTATTTCTTCGCATAAATTTTAGTGAACTCGGCGCCGAAGAGGAAAATCAGGGAGGAATAGAAAATCCATAAATAGAGTATAGTGAATACACCTATTGAACCGAATGCTGATTCTATATTGGAATTTTTAGCGTTAAATGCGACTATTATTTGAACAATTAAAAATAAAAATGCAGTAACAAAAGCGCCGACCCAAACATCAGACCAGCTTATATCTGCCTCGGGGAGGACCTTATAAATCATCGCGAACAGAAAGGTAAGCAGAAGGAAAGATATAACATAATCAGCTAAAGTAATTAAAAAAGGCGGTATGGAGATGATATAATTTATCTGTGACTGTATATTCTGCATTATAGGATTCTTCAGAACAAGTGCAAGAAAAATAAGGCCCACGATTGACAGCATCAGAAAAGAAAAACCATATTTTTTTATTTTATTTATAAATCCTTTCTTTTTTTCTGCATCTATATCCCAGATTGTATTAAGAGCATTCCTTATCTGGTAAAATATCATAGTTGAACCGAAAAACAGAAGCGGAATACTCGAGAGAATAGTTGTAAAATTTGTTGAAGAATTTGATGCTTTCTGTACTATCTGCTGTATTAGCTGAGCCGGTTTTTGACCCATAATTTTCTGCATCTGTGATACGACTTCCTGAATAGTGTTTGCTTTACCCATAAATGTTCCCACCAGCAATACCAGCAGAGTTAAAATGGGTCCAAGCGAAAATATTATATAGAAAGAAATCCCGGCTCCGACAAATAACGGCTTATGACTTCCCCATTCCTTTCCTGTTTGCCTGGTAAGCTGCCAGATAATTTTAGGATGTATACGAATCATAAAAAAATATTGTTTTCTTAGAGTATAGGAATATATGTTATTTAAGAAAGGTAGGACTTATTACAAATCAAACCACGGCAGACGGCATATTGAAGAGCCAAAGAAATTATCTTTCGCCTGCCTGAAACAAGATGATTATGCTGAAACGAAAACCTTTATTATTTTTATTTTTCTAATGGAAAAAATTAAGCATATTTGTTTTGATCTCGACGGGACGCTCATCGATTCCTATCAGACAATTTTCAAAACTACAGTTAAGACTCTGCAGTATCTCAATATTAAAGAACCGCTGCTTGAGATCGAGTTTCATAAAAAAATCGGGCATCATTTTCTGCATATTTTTCATGATCTGAATATACCGGTAACCGATATTGAGGAATTTATTGATATTTATAAAGGATATTATTTCGATTTCATTGATGAATCAGTTATCTACCCCGGCGTTACTGAAGTGTTGAATAAGCTGCATAGTAAGAAAATTAAAATTTCACTCCTTACAACAAAAGGACAGGACCAGGCTGATAAAATAATTGATCATTTCAGGCTGAGGAAGTATTTCTCACTGGTAATGGGAAGAAGGAAGGATCTTCCTATAAAGCCTTCCCCCGAACCGCTTCATTTTATCTGCAATGAACTAAGAGTTGAAGAAGCTGAAACCATAATGATCGGAGATTCTGAACTTGATATTAATTGCGGGAAGAATGCGGGAGCGGCAAGCTGTGCGGTAACATACGGCTACAGATCTAAAGAATTACTCGAAGTTGAAAATCCCGATTTTCTGATAGATGAAATCAATGAACTTCTGAGTATTGTAGAGATTGCGGAAACAAAAAGCGGCAGATAAAAAACCTGCCGCTTTGATTCCATTTTATCTCAATAATACCATCTTCTTAATTTCATAAAAACCATTTCCACCATGAAGGGGAATTGCTTCAATTCTGTAAAAATAGACTCCGCTGGGGAGACCATCTCCCGGAAATATTATTGAGTAAGTGCCCTTCTCCATTTCAGAATTTACAAGTGTTTTGATCACGTTACCTAAAACGTCATAAACCTGGATTCTTATCTGAGAAAGTTCGTGAACAGCATACAATATTTTTGTAGAGGGGTTGAACGGATTGGGGAAATTCTGGCTAAGGCTATAATTATCCGGAGTATTTCCATTCTCGATAACAGACGATGAATTAACCAGCACAAAATGCATCACCGAAAGAGGCTGGATACTATAAGTAAACTGATTGTTATTCAGAATATTTGAAGTCCCGAGGAAGGTTACAGAGGGACTCCCATCAGAAAAACCATAGGTCTGAATTCCCTGGTTGAAATTCAGATTTCCCGAAATAGAAAAATGGCCTTCAATGGTCTGGTTTGTTTTATTTAAGGCAATGATGTGAAGTTCAGAATTATTTTCATTTAAAGCAGAATACACCGATGTTTTTGCAACATCATTATCAGATGAAGAAACCTCCTTATTTCCGAATCTGCCGCCATTGCCGTTGTAATTACGGTATATCATAAAAGCACTTTTAGCATAACCTTCGAGTTTTTCAAAGAATGAAGCGAAATGGACATTATATTTGCCGAAAATACCAAGCGCATCGGCAGTTGCAATACCGGTGCTCATATTATCTCCTGTACCAAAGCGCCATTCAGTAAATCCGATTTTTGTACCGGGATAATAATTATTTACTGCATTTTGAAGATCGGGGATTTGCTGAATTGGCTGGCCAAGTGTAACATACTGAGTAATCCAGCTGTTTTCAACAAACGTATTATCCCATAAAGAACGGGGTGCCTGCATTCTTCTTTGAGCGACATCGGGTGTATTCAGATCGCTGTCAATTCCATCCTCCTGAGAATACCAGTGCAGAGTAAAAACATCAAGCAGTCTTTTATTTTCAGTCTGTGAATACTCGTTCATTTTTCCAAGATAAGCTTCCACGAAACGGGGGTATGAACCCGAGTAGCTGCCCCAATCCGGAGCTTCGTGGAGATTATAATATCCTGCGTAATTGGCAAAAGCTGGTCCGAAAACTTCCGCTCCCGCATCCATTCTCTTTATAGTTTTAGCCAGTTCTTTTGATTTGAAAAGAAAAGTATCAACACGTAAAGGCTGAGGAAACAACCTCGGGTGAGTTCCTGTTTCTATACCGCCCTGAACACCGTCCGCATACCAGATATCGGGTTCATTATCCATTTCATAGGCTTTAACACCTGAAGGGGCTGAAGAATTTCCATAAGTCTGAAGTAAATAATTCATTTCTTCATCAACATACATATTAGCATCATCAGGATCCGGGGTAAGAGTAAAAGGAGAACCTTTCTCATTAACTATTTTTACCCATCTGGAGGAAGGAGCGGATTGAGCGACAGTCACATAACCATCTCCGTCTCTTGAGACATAGCCGGCCATTGGTAACTCGATAAGCGAGAAGGATCCATTATCTACGGATATATCGTGAAAATATTTCAGGACAATTCCGGGCGACAGGTAATCACCCAGCGGCACCTGGTGAAAGTATGGCAGGGCGTCATCATTTGGACTGCAATAATTATTATTGCCCGGATGATTGGGATCGCAGACATAACTTCCGCCATTGGAAAAATTATTTTCCCAGTTATACCCGGTAACTCTGTCACCGCCGAATCTTCGTGATGGAATACCAGGGTAATAGTTATTGACTGCACTGACGGGAAAGTTATGCAGTACGTTTGCTCCGTATATGTAAGGACTTATATTGCCTGTAA
>DATFVA010000534.1:0-3817 GCA_035260565.1 Ignavibacteriaceae bacterium
GTTTACTTACTTTTCAGAACTTCCAGTTGATTCCTGCAAGAAAATTATTCATATACATTTTCAATGGCAGCGGTCTGTCCGAAGATCCGTAGCTGAACCTGTATAAAACCCTGAAGTCAAAGTGATCACTTATCGGCCGGGCATAACCGGCTTCCAGCAGCAGGACAAGATCATTCCACAGAAATTCGCTTCTTCCCTGCCCGGCAGCGGTAAAAAAATTATCTATTACTTTCGCATTTTTATCATTAAAGTTGTGGCTATTCTCAGGCCTTGAGATCAGACTGAATAATGGGAATGCAGCCTGCAATGAAATGCTGCTGTTACCGGAAAGCGCATATACCCCCGATAGTGAAAGGCTTAACGAATGAGACCAGTACCAGGATCTGTCGTAAAAAGTATAATCGTACTGATCATCCGATGCATCAAAATTAGTACTGGTGAAGAACGACGATATGCCGGCACCGGGCAGCAGTTGAAAAGAGTTATCAAAAATAGTTGTGTTTAAAACCATCAGACTTATTAAATAAGAGAGGTTCCCCGCATATACAGTTACATCCCTCGTCTGCTGTTCTGATGATGGATGACCAGTACTAAAGAATGCATTTATAGAATGATAGAATGGTCCTGTCCTCAACGTGTAAGTTGAAGCAGCAGTAAACATAACGGCAGAATAATTATAAGGGGAAAGGTATTCATCCCTATAATGAAATTCGTTAATGCCTGAGAGAATACTCAACGAATTATTAATATTTCTTCCTTCATTTAATTGTTCATCCTGACACAATACTATGAAGGGAAAAGCAAGCAGCAGGATGACAACTATTTTTTTCATCTTCTCTGCAATTCATGATTATAATAATCTATAAGCTTCCGGATTACCGGGTAAAGCGGGTCTGCCTGTTCTCCCGGGCCCTGGTTGACAGCAGCAATAATTCCAAACTTCCTGCCCGGTGCGAGTGAGGCTTCAGAATAGTTGAATCCGTTGCTTCCTGAATGCTGTATTGACCTTCCCCCTGCCCAATCCTGGTTCAAAATCATCCATCCACAGGCATAGTATATGCCACCGCCCATAGGGACAATAGAACTTGTAAGCTTGTGTGCCGTTCCGATGCTAATAAGCGACTGATGACCTGCTTCTGCTGCGAGTACCCATTCATTGAATTTTGCCCAGCCGGTTATTGTCATATGAAGTCTTCCCGCAGGGCTATAAACGGGATCATTATCAGCATCACGCACCGGCTCAACTGCTGAGTGACTGTTTGTATGCTGCAGCGGCTCATCTTCTCTACCCGGCGTTCCCATAGGTCCAAATCCAGCGGTCGTTATTCCAAGAGGCAGCAGAACTTTTTCGATGAGCAGTTCTTCGTACTGCCGGTTTGTAACTTTTTCTGCAATCGCCCCGAGCATTATATAGCCAAGGTTGCTATAGGTGTAGGTACCCCTGCTTACTGCGGGCGGTTGACTTAGCGCCCATTCGGCGGCTTCCGCCCTCTGGTTCCGCGGCGAACCTTCAGTGAATGTCCTGGCCGGATCCCGCATAAAACCCGAGCTGTGTGAAAGCAGATTGAGAATAGTTACTTCCCCGTACTCACTTCTTATACTGCCCGAATATTCAGGGAAAATTTCAGACAGGGTCATATCCCATCTCAGCAGACCTTCATCTATAAGCATACCGATCAGAACAGCCGTTACCGCTTTGGTATTTGATCCAAGGTGAAACTGGTCGTTAACAGTAACATTCATTTCTCCGCCGTATCTACGGCAGCCGATAGCCTGAGCATCGATGATCGCAGTATCGGTAACAATAGCGACTGCGAGTGCCGGAAAATCCAGCGCGTATCGTAGAGAATCTATCAGTGTTGCTAGTCCGGAAGAATGGATTGCCGGGAGCGGAGGTTTGGGATCGCCGGGCCCAATGATAAGGTCTTCGCAGGAAAGTGCAGTAAATGAAAGGAATAATAGAAGCACCAGAAAGAATCTCCCCATATTTTTATCCTCCTTACGGCAGACAAATGATAAAAATAAATTAAATATCCCTCAAAAATATAGGTAAAAACTCAGAAGAAAAAGGAGGATTCTTCAATCTCAACAAACGATTTCTTTAATAAATTTCTCAGTGCCGGAGCAAAGATTCCCGATAACATCGTCAATGTCAGACATTAAATTGCTTCAGGTGATGGTCTGCATGTTTATATGCCACATAACCAGCCTCCTCCTTTTTTACTTTACCAAAAAAAGGAAGGATTAACCTATCATTTGATAGCTCTTGATATTGATTTATTAATGAGATCCATCTTTTTTTTTCGGACACCAAATCGCTATTGACGACTTCTGTTACTTTAAGTTCAGGAACGGCAGGCAGGTTATCTTTTAATGGAGTATCATCTTTTACAAGGCTTCTTAAAATTATTTTACCAACAAACCTACCTAAAACGGGTTGTTTTAGTTTTCTTTTACCTAAAACAGATTCATCCCATAATATGCAGTGTCTGCACATTTGATTTATATTCATTTTGCCCCATTGTGCTTTACTCATTTCATTAAGAGAATTAATTCTGTTAGTTAATTCATTCCTTACTGCGTTATCAAAAATCGATTTCATGATTTATATAATAAAAAATGAATCCAACGATTTTTGTGACTTATATCAAAATATTATGCTGAAATTTAATTGAACATTAACGGAGAGTTAACACTATTTTATACTTAAAATTAATGAGCCAAGAATATTTGGGATGAAGATGGGGGTATACCATCTTATAAGCGCAGTATCGAATTATCCAGAGCCAGAAGAACCGGCTTTTGTTTTTAATTTAATTCTGTTGACCACCGAAATTCCAATAATTACTCCTAAAATGCCAATTGTTATTGTCCCCCACACAGGAAATTTTAAGTCAATCGCTAACACAATTACAAAACCGTCGAAAAGTGAAATCAGGTTAAAGCCAACGTGTTCGATAAAGGGAATTTTCCAATTATTTCTTCGGGATTTTTGAACCAGGTAAGCCTGGTATCCCCTATAAAGCATATACAATCCAAGTAATGTCAGTCCGGAGAAAGTAAATAACTGCCCTTGGGAAAGGGAAGGTATATCAACTATAATTGCCCCTATCATAAAAATATCAAGGCATATTAAACTAATTAAGAAAGTCAGGAATAATTTTTTAAGGGAATTATTTTCTAATTTATGAAGACTAATCCACCCGTAAATAAAAGCCAGTAGTCCGGATATAGTATGCAGAACAATAAAAAGGATATGCATTGTTATATAGTCATTGCTTATACTCAAAATTACCTTAAACAGTTATCAACAAATAGTTCGGATCCTGAGCTGCGGTAGGAGGAACGAGCACTCCCGGCTGTTCAGTATCTAATAATGAACAGGAATCAAATTGGGTTAGCATCAGAATTGAAAACAGGGTTATGAATACTTTACTCATCGTCAGGTTACCTCAGAATTTCTCTTAATATAGGTGTTCATCCCAAATAATTGACAGTTGATTATATAGATAATTTACTTTCAGATTTTATGATTTTGTCACATATGGAAATACTTTGATAGAGGTCACCAAGGGAAGAGAGCAATTATAAAATATAAGGTTTCATTTATCCACTTTCTGCTGCAGGCACTTAAATGTTGTTTCTGGTTGTTTAGAAATATTATTTTTTTAATCAACCATTATCAGTGACCCCCATAGCTGCAAGAGTTAACGGGATGATATATCTCTATTGTTGCGTGTGAATGTGAAATCTGTTAAGTTGTTAATGGCAATTAATTGGGTACCCTGGGATTATCACTGTTTTTGACACTGGGGAT
>DATFVA010000535.1:0-3952 GCA_035260565.1 Ignavibacteriaceae bacterium
CCGGTACTTATCGAGGGGAAAGCTATTGTTTTTACGTCATTCTCAATCGCCATCTCCAGAGAATTTCTGTAGCAGTTGGCAAGCAGTTGATCTTCATCATGCTTCCCGTCCTGCCAGATTGGTCCTACTGTATGAATAATATATTTTGCCGGGAGTTTGAAGCCTGGAGAAATTTTAGCCTCACCCGTCAAACAACCGCCCAACCTCCGGTTATATTCAATTAGTTCCGGTCCTGCTGCGCGGTGGATTGCGCCGTCAACCCCTCCTCCGCCAAGTAAAGAATTGTTTGCAGCATTAACAATCGCATCAACTTTCAGCTTGGTAATATCGCCTTTTTCTATGAAAATTCTGTCAGTCATAATAAAATCTCAGATTATGTTCATTCGGTAATATAAAATAAATATCTGATTTATCATGTTTCCCTTGGTTTAACTTGATCGAAAAGTGATATCTATCTAACTTCGAACTATTCGTAAAGAAGGAATAGAGATTTGTACTTTATACGGGTTTGGTGAATCTTCCGGTTTTGTCAGAAATAAATTAAAAGATCGCTTAAGAAATTGTTAATTGTTGATTGATCTGCTTCCCGGGAGCCTGCTTCCTACTTCTCTTCTTCCGGCCATCTGTCGGCCTTATCTCTCGTACTTCTCTTATACTCCTCTCTTTAATCTCGTTCTATCAGTTTCTCATCCCTTATCTGCCTTCTGAACCTGTAAACATAGCATTAAAAAAGTTTAAATTTTAGAAAGGAAATAAAGCAATTTCTCTTCCCTTATTTTGAACCCCTTTTATCAAGTCACGGTAGGCGGGTTCGCCTGCTCCTCAAAAGTTGAGTCGTGATGAAATCCCTTGGGGGAATTGCGATCTCCCGCCTGAATTTAGATTGACTTACAGTAAAAACAGCTGAATAAAACAAATTCCTTTGCATATTGAAAGCTTTTTTAGGAATTTTAAAACAGTTGAATTTAATAATGGGGAAAGATGAACGGAATAATCTTCGATATAAAAAAATTTGCTCTTCACGATGGTCCGGGAATCCGTACTACTGTTTTCCTGAAAGGCTGTCCCCTCGACTGCTGGTGGTGCCATAATCCTGAAAGCATACGTGAGCTTCCTGAGGAAATAACAATTAACTCACTAAGTTCTGCGAATAAAATCTGTGAGCGGGAATCAGAACTTTTTGGCAAAGAATATTCAATTAAAGAACTTTTTATTGAGATAAAAAAAGACCGTCTGTTTTATGATGAATCCGGCGGGGGAGTCACTTTTTCAGGAGGAGAACCCTTGATTCAGAATGAATTCCTCGCAGGAATTCTCTCGGAATGCAATACTGCAGGAATAAATACTGCGGTAGATACCTCAGGTTATGCAGGCAGAAAATATTTCAGCAGGATCTATAACTTAACTGATATCTTTCTCTTCGATTTAAAGATCCTTGATGATGAGCTTCACGAGAAATTTACAGGTGTATCGAATAAAATAATCCTTGATAATCTCAGGTTCTTAACAGAAAAAGGTGACAAAGTTATCGTTAGAATTCCGCTTATTCCCGGAGTGACTGACACAGAAGAAAATCTTTCCGGACTTTCTGATTTCTTAATTAACCTTGATAATATCAGAAAAATTGATCTCCTGCCATATAATGAAGTTGCAGAATCAAAATATAGAAGATTTAATAAGCCTTCGCGCCTCGGCATTCTTAAAACACAGAATGAAGATAAGCTGAATGAAATAAAAAATTACTTCGGAGACGCCCGGTTTGAAGTTTCCGTAAGAGGATAAAAATGAACGAAAGAATAAACGCACTTCGGGAAAAAACATTGTGTACCCGGCCTTCAATATCAATTGAAAGGGCGGTGCTTCTTACTGAGTTTTATAATAACGGTGAAGCTGAAAGAACATCAATTCCTGTTAGCAGGGCGCTTGCTTTTAAATACCTTCTCGAACACAAAAAGCTGTGTGTAAATGAAGGCGAGCTGATTGTCGGTGAAAGAGGTCCCGGACCACACCAGACGCCGACTTATCCCGAGATCTGCACGCATTCTCTGAAGGATTTTGAGATTCTTGATTCACGCGAAAAGATCTCGTTTAAGATAGATCAGATAACAGCTGAAATCCAAAAAGAAAAAATAATTCCCTTCTGGAGCGGAAGATCGCTTCGTGACTGGATTTTCAGAGAAGTCGATAGCGAATGGATCGATTGCTATGAAGCAGGAATATTTACTGAGTTTATGGAACAAAGGGCACCGGGACATACTGTCCTTGATAATAAAATATATAAGAAAGGTTTTAAGGATTTCATAAACGACATAAATGAAAGCATCAGCGGTCTTGATTTTTATGATGATGCTGATGCATTTGATAAAAGAGAAGAACTGAAAGCAATGAGGATAGCAGCTGAAGCTCTGATTAATTTCGCACGGCGTTATTCTGAATATCTTTCCGATCTTAGTGAAAAAGAAAAAGATTTACAGAGAAAAACCGAGTTGGAAACGATGGCAGCGATCTGCCGCCGGGTTCCTGAAAATGCACCACGGACATTTCACGAAGCCCTGCAGTATTACTGGTTTGTGCATATCGGCGTTATTACAGAGCTTAATACCTGGGATTCATTTAACCCCGGCAGGCTTGACCAGCATCTCTATCCATTTTATAAGCACGATATCGATAATGGAAATCTGACTAAAGAAAAAGCCAGAGAACTTCTGGAATCATTCTGGATTAAATTTCATAATCAGCCTGCACCTCCTAAGGTTGGTATTACTGCACAGGAGAGTAATACTTATACGGATTTTTGTCTGATAAATCTGGGCGGTCTTACTGAAGAAGGAAATGATGCTGTTAATGAACTTACCTATCTTCTGCTTGACGTCATAGAGGAGATGAGAATACTTCAGCCGGGTTCAATGATACAGCTTAGCAAAAAGAATCCCGAGCAGTTTTTACGCCGGGCCTTAAATATTATAAAAACCGGTTTCGGACAGCCATCTGTTTTTAATACCGATGCCATTATTCAGGAATTACTGCGGCAGGGTAAATCTATAAGCGATGCGAGGAACGGCGGGGCAAGCGGTTGTGTAGAAACGGGAGCCTTCGGAAAAGAAAGCTATATACTAACAGGATATTTTAATATACCTAAAGTGCTTGAAATAACTCTCAATAATGGTGTGGATCCTCGAACAGGAAAGAAGCTTGGGATAAAAACAGGGAACCCCGAAGAATTTCAATCATATGAAGATCTTTTCGATGCCTTCAAAGAACAGCTGGAATATTTCATCGATATTAAAATTAAAGGAAATATTATAATCGAACGGTTATGGGCAGATTATCTTCCGGCGCCGTTCCTTTCGATTTTAATCGATGACTGTATTAAGAACGGCAGGGATTATAATGCAGGCGGAGCCAGGTATAATACCTCATACATCCAGGGGGTTGGAATTGGTACTATAACCGACTGCCTTTCATCTATCCGGTATAATGTGTTCGATAAAAAGAAGTTTACGATGGAGGAACTCCTCTCAGCTCTTAAAAATAATTTTGAAGGCTTCGAAAGTACTAGAAAACTTGTAATGAATGATACCCCAAAATATGGTAATGATGATGATTTCGCCGATGATATACTTAAAGAAGTGTTTGAAAGTTATTTCGGATCAATAGACGGAAGGCCTAACACTAAAGGGGGACATTTCCGTATAAATCTGCTCCCCACAACCTGTCATGTTTATTTCGGCAGCGTACTTGGGGCTTCCGCCGATGGAAGACTGGCAAAGAAACCTGTATCTGAAGGGATTTCTCCGGTGCAGGGGGCCGACAGGAGGGGTCCGACTGCTGTGCTGAAATCTGCCGCAAAGATAGATCATCTTAGAACTGGCGGTACACTCCTTAATCAGAAATTTACGCCTCAGATTCTAAGTGATAATACCGGGATAGAGAAAGTGCTTCATCTTATCAG
>DATFVA010000536.1:0-4146 GCA_035260565.1 Ignavibacteriaceae bacterium
TAAAAGCAGCAGGGGAGTTTTCAAATAGCTTTATATTTGCAAACCTTGTTGATTTTGACGTGTATTACGGACACAGAAATGACCCGACGGGATTTGCAGCGGCACTTAAAGATTTTGATGATTTTTTACCCGGTTTTCTGAACAAAATAGATGAAACCGACGCAATAATAATAACTGCGGATCATGGCAATGATCCCACCACGATTAGTACTGATCACAGCAGGGAATATGTTCCTTTGCTTTTTTATTATAAGGGAGCCGGGGTTAGAAACCTCGGCATCCGTTCTACATTTTCCGATGTGGGAAAAACTGCCGCTGATTATTTTGGAGTACCAAATAATTTAAAGGGAAGAAGTTTTTTGAATGAATGATTACAAAGTCCGCAAAAGAATATCTTACATCACATGATCGACTTGTTACGGGAAATTGATAATTGTATTTTTTACAAATGAAAAGTATATTTAACGCCGAACATTGCTACAAATGAATCAGAAGGCTTGAATTACATGTTTTTAGGAAAAGTTATAGGAACCGTATGGTCTACAAGAAAGGATGAGAATCTTGTAGGAGCGAAATTCCTTATAGTCAAGCAGCTTGATCTTGATCTCAGGGAGAAAGATTATTTTGTAGTTGCCGTTGACAGTGTTGGCGCTGGTGAAGGAGAGGTTGTGCTTGTTGCTACTGGCAGCTCATCAAGACAAACCGATTTCACTAAAAACAAGCCAGTTGACGCAGTGATTATGGCAATAGTTGATAAACTTGATGTTGCGCTTAAAGAAAATCTTTCCAGACAGGAAGCTGAATAAAACTCTAATAAAAATCCCGAATATTAAAAATGGTATTATAATTGTTTCTGGGAAATGTAATAGGAAATATATGGGCTACACGAAAGTATAGTGCTATTAATTCTTTTAAACTAATGATAGTCCAGCCAATAAACTCAGATTATGAAGATATCGGTGAACCAATTGTAGCAGTTGATACAGTAGGTGCCGGACCCGGGGAGACGATAATCTATATAACCGCATCAGAAGCAGTAATCCCACTGCCCGTGGATATGGCTCCGGTAGATGCTTCTATTGTTGGTATTGTTGATACGATAAATCAATAATCATCGGGAGATATTTTTGTGAGAATAACCAAACAATTTACAAACCGTGAGAGCCAGTCGCTCGATAAATATCTTCAGGAAATCGGACGGGTTGATCTTTTAACTCCAGATCAGGAAATAGAGCTGGCTATAAAAATCAGGAAAGGGGATCAGACCGCTCTAGAACAGCTTACCAAAGCAAACCTGAGGTTCGTGGTAAGTGTAGCGAAGCAATATCAGAACCAAGGACTATCTTTAGGTGATTTGATTAATGAAGGAAACCTGGGATTAATAAAAGCAGCCAAAAGATTCGATGAGACCCGAGGATTTAAGTTCATTTCCTATGCTGTATGGTGGATCCGGCAGTCTATTTTACAGGCTCTTGCTGAACAGTCGCGTATTGTCAGACTTCCCCTGAACCGTGTAGGAGCTCTTAATAAAATCGGCAAGGCATACAGCAACCTTGAACAGGAATTTGAAAGAGAACCGAGCGCAATGGAACTGGCGCAGGAGCTTGATATGGATGTGGGTGAAGTAGCTGACAACCTTAAGATTGCCGGACGGCATGTATCGATGGATGCCCCGTTTGCGCAGGGAGAGGAAAACCGGCTGCTCGACGTTATAGAAGATGATCAGCAACCTGCTCCCGATTATATATTAATGAATGAATCATTAAAAAGCGAGATACAAAGAGCATTATCTACATTATCCGACAGGGAAGCTGAAGTTATAAAGCTTTATTTCGGACTAAATACAGAACATTCTATGACGCTTGAGGAAATAGGAGAACGTTTTAATCTTACCAGGGAGAGAGTAAGGCAAATAAAAGAAAAAGCTATACGCAGGTTAAGGCATGCCTCAAGGAGCAAAAATCTTAAAACTTACCTCGGCTGATTTAATGCGGATAATGCAGAATATAATTGTCGTCCTTTTTCTGATAATAGCTGCTGCGGTATATACTGGCTGTTCTTCTTCAACTTATACTTCACGATATGAGAAACATGATGAGGCTGATAATTCCGGTTCTCATCAGAGGTTTTCTGATGAAGAAAACAAGAATGCCGCCGTCGATGAAGACGAGGATGAAATTCCTGATGACCGGGGAATAGATATTACCTCAGTAATGAACCAGCTTAAATCGGATGATAATGAAACCAATCTTGAAGCAGATATCAGCACTACTAAAGAAAAATTGTTGATGGAGATAATTAAATATCTTAATACTCCGTATAAATACGGCGGAAATTCGACGAACGGAATAGACTGTTCTGCATTTACCCAGACTGTTTATCACAATGTCCTTTCAGTAGATCTGGATAGATCAGCGAGAGAACAATTCAGACAGGGGGTGGAGATAGAAAGCCGGGATAGCCTGAAATTCGGCGATCTTGTTTTTTTTAATACCAGACGAAGGGTAAAACCCGGGCATGTAGGTATTTATATTGGAGATGATTTATTTGCGCACGCCAGCTCACGGAACGGTGTTATTGTTTCATCCCTGGATCAGGATTATTATTCCAAACGCTTCATGGGAGGCAGAAGAATTGAAGAAGAAAATATTTTTTAACCACTCTAATAAACTACTGTAATATAACATACCGCATTTTTATTCACTTAAGACTTAATTAAATTAAATCTAAAGATATAAATATGTCTGATATATTTGATCCCAGTTGTTATAGAAAGAAGAAAATGATCCGCCATTTTCCAGTGCTTCTAATTTTCCTTCTTGTCTTTTGTAATTTTTCATTTTCAAAAGATTTAGAACACTCAGGGGAGGACACACTCAAGAGTAATTCTAATCAACCGGCACCGCTGGATTTAATAAAATATGATTTCAACAGAGGCCTTCTGGATGGCTGGAGGCTTTTAACCGCCCCGTCCCATTTTTCAGGAAAAAATTGGGCTGTAACGGGAGCAATTACGGGGGGCACTGCACTTTCAATGCTTCTGGATAAGGGCATACGAAAAGTTGCCAGGAGTAATCAGTCAAATTCTCTTGATGATATCACCAGAGCCGGGCAATATTATGGAATGGTTATACCAGCAGCTTCTTTATCGGCAGGCTTATATGCCGCCGGATTAATTTTTAACGACAGGTCGGTTTCACTTACAGGGAGACTGCTGGCTGAATCTCTTCTATATGCCGGAACAATAAATATTATACTTAAAGTGCTGTTTTCGAGAAGCCGGCCGTATAATAACGATGGAAATACCGATTTTGGGAATTACGTATTTGACAATGCATATTATTCACTACCTTCCGGACATGCCATAGTTGCGTTTACTGTTTCAACAGTTCTGGCCGAAAGGATTCAAAATATATTTGCAACAATTGGTTTATATAGTCTGGCAACTTTAACAGCATACCAGAGAATCTATTCAGATAATCACTGGTTTTCGGATACCGTTTTGGGGGCAGCTATAGCTATTGTTATAAGCAGGAGTGTAGTTGAGATGAGCCAGAGTGACCCATATGAAAATAATAATCCTGATATCTCAGTCTACCCTGCATTGGGAGGTTATCGTATCGGATTAAACTTCAGTTTTTAAGTCTGCTATACTAAAAAAGGCCTGACGTTCTGACAGAAGTGAGATTAACGGCAGGCCTTTTTAATTCTTTTATATTGAGTTTAACTGCAGCCCGAGGTAGATCCGCAAGTCATACATTTCAGACAGGTGCCATTCCTGACCATAGTCATACTCTGACATTCAGTGCAGATATCACCCGTGTATCCGGCCTCTATTGCTCTTCTGACTTTTGAAGTCATACTATTATTTACCTGGGCAAATCCCTCAGGATGATTTGTATGCTTAACTTCCTTTGAAGACAGAGAGAAATTATTACTCTTATCCAGATCTATTAATCTTTCACTTACAACTTCTTCGCTCTCAAACTCAGGCTCAATGATTTTCTTGACTATACTATGAGAGGCTTTTGATTTTATTTCCGTATCGGCATGTGAAAGATCATTTCTACCGAGATAAGTAACTGCCAGTTCCCTGAAGATGTAATCAATTACCGAAGTTGCCATTTTAATTTTTTCATTCCCGGA
>DATFVA010000537.1:0-2817 GCA_035260565.1 Ignavibacteriaceae bacterium
TACCGTTGCCGCTGTACCTGTTTTTGTTCCCATCTTTCGTTATCATATTTAATACCGATGATAACCTGCCCCCGTATTCGGCAGTAAAACCGCCTTTGTAGAACTCAACAGCATTTATCATCTCAGGATCTATTATGCTGAAGAGTCCAAGCGCATGGAAAGGATTATAAATAGGGATACCATTCAACAGTACAAGGTTCTGATCACTTGCACCGCCGCGGACATAATAACGCGCTGAAACATCTCCGGTCGACTGTACTCCTGGAATGAATTGAAGAGAACGGAAGATGTCAGTCTCAACTCCTTTAGGTAGCATTTCAAGTTCTTTCACACTCAGTTTTTGAAGTCCCAAATCAGTTTCATTTGCGTGACTAATTTTATTCCCGATCTTTTCTATTTCCTGGAGTTTGATAGTACTTTCAACAAGAGGTACCTTTATCTGTGTTACCTCTCCTGCCTTTATGAAAACATTGATATATCTGCTCACATATCCTACATATGTTACGCGCACGCTATATTCCCGGTTCGCGGGAATACCTGTTATTGTAAATATTCCTCTAAGATCTGCTGATGCGCCGAAGGTAGTCTCCTGTATTAGAATATTTGAGTAGGGCAGAGCCTCTCCGGAAAGAGAATCAGTGACAAAACCCCGCAATGTCCCCGTTTTTTGCGCAAACGAAGTAAAGCTTAAAACCAGCAGGAGAAAAAGAAAAGGTAAAGAATATATTTTCATCTGACTATTCGGAGAAGTATCGGGTACGCTAAGAACAACTCGTAATTATTTACATGTGGAAAAATTTTATAAACCAGAGTATTCAAGATATCCCGTTTTGTTTTATAAATTGCGAAGCAAAATAAATTAAATCACTCTATATAACAAGTTAATTCGGTTCCTGAGCGGGTAAAAAAACATACAAAACTAAGGTCAAATTACTCATTCCACTATTTTCTTACCTTTTAATTCGGGAAGCAAATATTTATATTTGCATCTTAAAAATCAGAATGGAAGTATGGTAAACCTAAAAGAATTAAATAAAGAACAAAAATCAGCCGTCGAATATGTCGAAGGCCCTCAGATGATTGTTGCAGGTGCCGGATCGGGAAAAACCAAAGTATTAACTTTTAAAATTGCTCAACTTATCGATAAAGGATACCCGCCGGATTCTATACTTGCACTCACATTTACAAATAAAGCTGCTAATGAAATGAAAGACAGGATCCGCAGTCTTATAGGCAGCAAAGCGGACGCATTATGGATGGGAACTTTTCATTCAATCTTTGCAAGGATACTCCGTATTGAATCTAAACATATAAATTACGCGGCAAATTTTTCGATCTATGATGCCGAGGATTCGCTTTCCCTTGTGCAGAATATTATCTCCAATCTGAATATTGATCTTGATTCTGTTACTCCGAATTCAGTCCGTCACAGGATAAGTTTCATGAAAAACCATATGGTGATGCCTCCGGAGTTCAGAAGTAATCATAAGGGCGAATTCATAGAAGAGAAAATAGCTGACATTTATGATGAGTACCAGAAAAGACTTGTAGCTAATAACGCAATGGACTTTGAGGATCTTCTTCTGAAACCTATTGAATTGTTTAACTCAAACCCGAAAGTACATGCAAAGTACAAAAAGATGTTCGATTATATCCTGGTCGATGAGTTTCAGGATACCAATAAAGCACAGTATGAACTCATTAAACTCCTCGTTACAAAGGAAGGAAAAATATCGGTAGTCGGAGATGATGCTCAGAGTATATACAGTTGGCGCGGTGCGAACATCGGTAACATGATCGACTTCCAGAAGGACTTCCCTAAACAAAAAATATTTAAGCTTGAGCAGAACTACCGTTCAACAAAAACTATTCTTGCTGCAGCAGATTCGGTTATAAAGAATAATAAAGATCAGCTGATTAAAACATTATGGACTGAGAATAACGATGGCGAGCTTCTTACCCTCGTTAAATGTGCCGATGAAAAAGATGAAGCTTTTCAGATTGCGAAGTTTATTAAACACGAAATTTCCAGGAAAAAACTATCACTCAAGGATTTCGGAATTTTGTACAGGACAAACGCTCAGTCGCGGGCGCTTGAGGATATTTTCAGGAGAGAAAAAATTCCCTACACCATTGTGGGCGGGATCGAATTTTATAAAAGAAAAGAAGTTAAAGATATTGTTGCATACCTGAGAGTTATTGCTAATCAGGATGATGAAGAAAGTTTATTAAGAATAATGAATTTCCCCCAGAGAGGTATCGGCAGCACGACGATTAAAAGAATGATTGCTTTCGCACGCAAACATGATATCTCATTATTCGAAACTATGACAAGGGTTTTTGAGGTAATTGATATAAAGGAGAGAATTCAGAAAAACGTAAAAGGTTTTAAAGTACTCCTTGACAAATATATCGAGCTGAAAGATAAATTATCCGTAGGGGAATTATCACGTGCACTTGTTGATGAGCTCGGCGTTCTCCGGATGTTTAAGGAAGAAAATACACCTGAGTCACTTGCCAGGTGGGAGAATATCAATGAACTATTATCGGCACTCAGTGATTTTTCAAATTCAAATGATGATGCAAAACTTGAACAGTACCTTGAGGATGTATCATTAATTGCTGATATAGACATGCATGCGGACGAGAAGAATGTTGTAACAATGATGACTATTCACAGTGCAAAGGGACTGGAATTTCCTATTGTGTTTGTTACCGGCTGTGAGGAAGATATTTTTCCTCTCTCAAACCGCTTCAGTACTGAAGCTACTGTTGAAGAGGAAAGGAGATTGTTCTATGTGGCCGTGACAAGGGCAA
>DATFVA010000538.1:0-8076 GCA_035260565.1 Ignavibacteriaceae bacterium
GGGACCACCCATGCTGTTGTTATCCTGGGTCCCGCCGTATACATAATAAAATGGTTCGGTGTTGTCGACGGCAACTCTGTAGAACTGTGTAATCGGAAGATTTTCTTTAAAGTCGAATGTCTTTCCGTCATCATATGTTTCATAAACTCCGCCGTCACCGCCAATTAAAAAGTGATCAGTATAATCCGGATCAATCCACATAGCATGATCATCAACGTGGCGGTCTTTAGTGCTGACGTTATTCCAGGTCTTTCCACCGTCAAGAGTCACTTTTGAAAATGTTTCCGTAGAGAATACTTTATCCGGGTTCTTAGGATCAACGTAGATCTCGTTAAAATATTGACCCGATGATGTGTAATCACTCATCCTGTCCCAGCTCGCCCCCCTGTTAGTTGATTTAAAGAAACCGCCCTTTCCTTCTGCGGCTTCCATAATAAGATAAAGTATATCAGGATTTGAAGGTGCATAAGCAATATCCATTCCGCCTATATCTACATTCGGAAGTCCCTTCATTATCTTTTCCCAGGTTTCGCCTGCATCAGTTGATTTGTAAACTGCAGATTCAGGTCCGCCGCCGATCTTTGTATAGACGTGTCTCCTCCGCTGTTCGGAAGTTGCATACATTACATCAGGATTGCGTGGATCATAAATAACATTATTTACCCCGGTATTCTCACTTATATCAAGCACCTTCTTCCAGGTTTTTCCTGCATCCTGAGTTTTATATAAACCTCTGTCTCCTCCCGGTCCCCAAACAGAACCTTCCGCGGCAACGAATACGATATTTGAATTCCTGGGATCGATGGCAATTTCCCCGATCTGACGGGAATCTTTCAGTCCCATATCCTTCCACGATTTTCCGCCGTCAGTGGTTTTATAAATTCCGTCGCCGTAACCGAGTGCTCTCTGGTGATTATTTTCTCCGGTGCCTGCCCATACCACGTAAGGGTTATTCGGATCTATTGCAAGACAGCCTATAGAATAAGCGCCGTAATGATCAAATACAGGCTCAAATGTTATTCCGTCATTGGTTGTTTTCCAGATATGCCCGCTTGCTGCGGCTACATAATATTCGGCATGGTTCTGAGGGTTGACTGCGAAGTCAGCTATTCTTCCTGATGTAAATGCAGGACCTATGTTCCTCCATTTTAAGCCTGCTACAACTTCGGCCATCGTAGAGTCTTTCTTATCCTCATCCTGCGCAAAGATTACCACAGATAAAAGAACGGAAAGTATAATAGATATATTAATCAATCTTTTCATAATAAATTAGAGTATTGTGAGTGAATAATTTGATTTGATATTTGGATGTAAATTCTTGTCAATCTATAAGTTTAGCTTAATTTCCACATCCCCTGTTTTCCGGCCTGTAAGTTAGTAAACCATTCCTTTTTATTCTACAACTAAATGATGAATGGCAAATAAATTATTTGTAGATGGTTCAGGCTCAGGTGGTTCAAGGTAAGGTCAGATTTAAATAAAGTTCAAATGTGAATGTAGGTTCAAAAAAAAATGCCGGCAGCTTTTACACTGCCGGCACGGGGATTTGGGGAATTTGGGGATTGTTTTGCTACTTCAGCAATAACATTTTTCTTATTGCTGAGAAATTTCCTGCTCCTATCCTGCAGATATAAAATCCTGAAGCAGCTGGCTGATTATTGCTGTTTTTCCCATCCCAGGTTACTGTATACCGTCCCGGTTCTTTCATATCATTAACGAGTGATTTAATCAATTGACCGAGCCCGTCGTATATATTCAGAATGACCCGGGATTGAACAGGAACATCGTACTTAATGGTGGTTGAGGGATTAAAAGGATTGGGATAATTCTGAGCCAATGCAAATTTCGTTGGGATATTGTTCACCTCTATTTCTATCGTCCCTGAATAATGAACCTTACCATCAAAATCAATCTGTTTCAGCCTGTAATGAACCGTACCGCTTAACGCTTTATCATCTTTGAACGAATATATCCTGGGCTCAGTAGTTGTTCCGTTACCTGAAACATATCCTATTTTTTCCCATGTGGGATTGCCTTCAGGTATCTTTTTACTATCTGCCAGCCTCTCTATTTCAAATCCCATATTATTTTTTTCCGTGGCAGTATTCCATCTTAAAAGTACGGCATCAGAATTATCTTCTGCTGTAAATGAAATAAGTTCAACAGGGACTTCTCCAAGCGCCATAGTTACAGGAACTGTCTGCTGCAGGTTTTCAGGATCGGTGCTTGTTATAATTATATCCATAGAATAATTTCCCGGCTCGAGTCCCGATGTTAGAAAATCGAGAACGATAGCAAAAGAATTTCCGTTATATACAGTTCCGGAAAAATTATTTGCCATCAGCCATTCAGGCTCTGCGGATATCATAACTGCAAGTCCGTTTTCAATGTAATTGGCATTATATGAAATCTGCAGCCCGTCTGTTCCATTCATATTTTCAATTCCTACAGTAGAAGAATTGGTCGTGGCATTCATATTATTATAATAAAAATATATCTTATTGTTTGACTGAAGTACAACCTGGAATGTTAATGAGCCTGTAGCTGAATACCTTTGCCAGTTTGTATACTGGATAATAAGTTTATCAGCAGTCTGCTGGTAGTAAACAGTTCCCTGGTTGCTTCCATCAAGATCATCCCAGAAAGGAGAAATCATATTATCGGGCATACCGGGTGTAGGAATGCCTTCATTTGAATAAGTAGTTTCGGTGATGTTATCAAAAGAGATAAACCCGTTTGAGCTTAGATAGATTTGGGTTTTAACTTCTCCATAGAATTTGAAATTAAACCCGGTAGGAAAAGGTCCTGCAACTCCCTCATCAAGCGGATCATATGTGCCGGTTGGCGTCCAGTTCGTTACTTCTGTTCCTGTTGAAGCAATATCATTCCATTCATAAACCGGACCCTGCGGATCATTACTGTCGATCCACTCATATCCAAAGTTATCGGGACCGCCTGATCCTTTTATACTCATTCCGTAAATAGCGCCCGGATTTTCCTTTACGCTGGCATGGGATGATTTGTTATTAATGGGAATAACCCGGAGAGCAGCATCTCCCGGGAAAGTATTGTTCGCTAGTTCAACATTATAATCAAGAGTAGAGTTTCCCGTACTTATGTTCGCTATTACTATTGAATCACTGAAAGTTTCATCGGGTTGGAGGAGACAATAAATTGAGTCGGGACTTATACTGATCTGCGGGGCTCCCCAGGTTGTTTGTACCTGGACATTAGACATCGGAGATTTATTTCCCCAGATATCAGAAGCTTTGATTGCGAAATAATAAGCAGTGGAAAAGTTCAGCTCGTGCATAATGTAACTCTTTGGTATACCGGCTGAATCGGGACCTGCTGCAATTAAGACAGATGAGGCATTATCATAATCCTCTTCTGTAACAATCGGATCAGTTGAGTATCTAAGGTCGTAACTTATAACTCCCCCAAGTGAAGAATCATACGGGGAAGTCCAGTTTAATGTTGCTGAATTTGAAGTGGGATCCGCAGCTGCAAGGTCGGTAATCATTTCAGGAGCTGTTGAATCGGGTATAGTTCCAACATTGAGCAGCATGGAACAGTCACCCATAATATTAAATTGTTCCATCAGCCTTAAACCCTCCCCGCTGCTTCCTCCCCATAAGTCCATTGCGTGCATTATCCCATTAAAGCAAACGCCTCCCACAGTATTTTTTTCTTTTGTCGTTAATAACATTATGGCATGGTTCTGCATATCACATGGTGGAACCCAGCTTGCAAGAGTAGAAGAACCGAACGAACCTATCGCTCCTTTGGGATCGGACATACTACCTGATCTTACCCAGGCTTCTTCCATACATTCACTCAAAGTAAAATCGCCGTTATCGCAGGAGACATCCAGTACAAAAGGATCCTTGTACTCATTGGAAAGATTGTGTATGCTGCTTACATTATACCCGGTTGTGCCCCAGGAGGTACCTGAACCATGGCCGATATAATTTACAAAACTTCTGCCATCGTTTAATGCATTCGTAACCTGGGAACTGGTAGCTCCGGGATCATAAATCTGATCTACATTTGTATAGAATAAATTATTAATAAACATATCCCTTAGTAAATTCATCCGCTCCCAGTCATAAAATCCTGTTCCGCCTTCCTCATCGCTTGCAACTCCGGTTCCTTTAAGATACCATCCTGCATTCGGCCCGGAATCAGGATACTTTTCATATTTAATGAACTTATATAAAATGTAATCAAGATTTTCAGGAGATGAAGGAGAGATACGTGAAATGTAGGCATCGGGATAAGCATCGCTCCCTGCCAGCTTAACATAACATGGATCTGATGGTGCCCCTTCGGAGATACCGCTCATTGTTGGTACCTGGTTTGACTCTCCGATGAGAACTACAAAGGTTAATCCTTCAGTAGAATTATACAAATTCTGGATATAGCTCTTTATCGAAGCTGAGCCTGTCCCTGTCTCTGAAGGATATTCTGCTGTGAGCGTGGGTATTCCTTTCTCTACCTTCCAGTTATAGAAAGGAGTTATATCAGATGCATAATCTGCAGGATAAATTATTAATAGCCTCCCTGTCTCACCTATAGGGACGTAATTATAGTTCGGCATCCCGTAATTAAGAAACAGGCTCTTATAAATGTCAACGAACTCACGTGCAACCCCCGTGAAAGGTTTTATTCTTATGAGAGGATTATGAACCCCGGCAGATGGATCACTGAATACTTCGATAACAATTCGTGTACAGATCTTTAGCTTGCCTTCTCGTGGATTGTATTGCATAGGATTAAATTGAATTGTTTCCCCTCTTAATTCTCTAACGACATACGGCTCATCCAGCTGAATGCTGTTCTCCGGATACCATGCATCATCATTATAAATAGCGCTGAATGTATATGGAATTGTGGATGGATCTATATTCCGCGTTAAATGACCTTTGGATGGAGTAACGGGTATTGTTTCAATCGTATTGAAATCCTGCGATATGATCCTGTAATTCATTCCGGCAAGATCTGGTATAATTATACTGGCTCTGTGAGACGGCAATTGAGGAAAACCTTTTTCCATTAGCCGGATACTCCCCGGGATATCATAAGAAACTGTCGGGGCCCCATTTACCTCAATTAAAGTCTGAGTATAGTTATTTAATTGAAATTCTATCGTGGTGCTTGAAGATGTTGTATTAATTATATTGGTTTGTATACCAGTAGAATTATTGGACATTTGTCCGAATGAATTAAAAGAAAAGAAAGATGATAATACTAAAATTGATGTGACAAAGTAGAATTTTTTCATAACCTCCCCGAAATGAAAAATAAGATGAAAGTTGTTACGGCAACATCATAAATATCTTTCTGAGATGCAATAGCCTGATCCTTTTGCATAAATTTAAAAGGGTTATAACCCGCCTTACGTTTATATATTCAACAATAAGGCATTGTCATCTGAATTGGTGTTGATGTTCCTGGTAAATAAATCTGCATCATTATTATACTTATAATGACTTGCGTCACCAACCATAACTTCTTTTACGATTAATTAGTTTATATATAATTATCTAATACGGAGGAAGAAAAAAATGCCTGAAACAGTTGAAGAATTAATAAAAGATTTATCAAGCCTGGATAGTATAAGAAGACAGAAGGCGAGGTATGAACTCGTAAAGATGGGAAACCCGGCACTTGATTATTTGCTTGAGCTGCTTGAATCCAATAAACACCTGGCGAGGTGGGAGTCAGTTAAGGCAATCAGCGAGATAGGCAGCAGGGATTCGATTCCTATTCTAACAAATGCTCTCGAAGATGAAGAATTTGATGTAAGATGGCTGGCGGCGGAAGGCCTGATTGAAATTGGTCACGCATCTGTTTACCCGCTTTTGAAATCATTCATTTCTAATAAGGATTCTATACACCTGAAAGAAGGTGTCCATCATGTTCTGAAGGGACTGGAGATAAGAGGTCTTTATAACGATAAATATGGAATAATTAAAGCACTCGAATCATTTACAGCGCCTGTTAAACTAGAGCTTAAAATTATAAATATGCTGAAGGATGAACTGGTCGGTTCTAATAGTTAAAGCATGAGTCGGAAAAAAATGAAATATTCGCAAACATAAATAAATTTTATACTTGTTGAATTCATTTGAAAGAGGTTAAGATGAAGAAAAGGAGATTAGGAAAAAGCGGTCCTGAAGTATCGGCTATTGGTCTTGGCTGTATGGGCATGTCTGAATTTTACGGCAATGCCGATGAGGTCGAATCTGTTGAAACAATACATAAGGCATTCGACTCAGGGATTACTTTCTTTGATACAGCCGATATGTACGGACCATATAAAAATGAAAAGCTCCTCGGAAAAGCTTTAAAAGGCATCAGGGAAGATGTTATACTCGCCACTAAATTTGGAATAGTACGGGGAGATACTCCTCAATCGCGTTCCATAAATGGCAGACCCGAATATGTAAAATCGGCTTGTGAAGCATCATTAAAAAGGTTAGGAGTAGATCATATCGATCTTTATTATCAGCACAGGGTCGATAAGGATACGCCTATCGAAGATACAATCGGGGCGATGTCGGATCTTGTTAACGAAGGAAAGATCAGGTTTATCGGTATGTCCGAAGCTTCACCTGATACAATCCGGCGTGCCGCTAAAGTGCACCCGATTACTGCGCTCCAGACTGAATATTCATTATGGACACGTGATCCTGAGATCGGGATTTTGTCCATTGTAAGGGAGCTTGGCATCGGTTTCGTTGCCTATAGTCCACTGGGACGAGGTTTCCTCACGGGCAGATTTCAAAGTCCTGATGATTTTGATGATAATGATTTCAGAAAACATAACCCCCGCTTTCAGGGTGAAAACTTTAAGAAGAACCTGCTGCTGGTTGATAAGGTAAAAGAGCTTGCGAAGGAAAAAGGAATTATCCCGGCGCAGCTGGCGCTTGCCTGGGTATTAAGTCGGGGAGACGAAATAGTGCCTATTCCGGGAACGACAAAACCGCAGCATATCGAAGAAAATATTAAAGCGGCTGAAGTCGTGCTGTCTCCTGCTGAGCTCAAACAAATTGAGGAGATTTTCCCGATGGATGCAGCTAGCGGAACACGATACCCCGAAACAGCAATGAAATCTGTGAATGGATAGTGTGGCGCACCTTATCACAAAATGAGCTGCAGTGCCGCCGCTCTGCTGCTGTAATGATTTCGCCCGTTAGCGGCACTATTGGCTGCTATCAGCAACATTCATAACTCCAATTAACAGATTGGTGAACGCTTACAGGCATAAATTATCTGAGGGTAGATTCAACCATACATAAATGATATACCGTGAACCCGCTCTCGCTTAACACTGCTCCCTTCATTTCTCAGGAGTAAAGGGGAAAGCTCAGATCCCCCCTTGTTTAGTGACTGATCAATTCTCTTAAACCTTTAACCTCGACACAATGGTCGCATATTTATTCCTTATGGTCGAACTATAGTTTCAATCAGTAGAATAATGTACCAAATATAACCGATTATATTATTTCCGTCAGGCATACCCTTTGCATTATAAGTTCCGTTAACCGTAATCAATTATTAACCGGAAGGAATAATACTATGAAATACATAATAAGAATATTTTCTTTGTTTATTATAACAGCTCTGCTATCATCGTGCAGCGACCCTGTAACCGGAACCGGTAGTTCAGCGGATAATTATCAGCCGGCAAAAGATAATGTACTGATTCCCGGTGAACTATCTCCCGAAGAAGCAGCAGGAATAATATTTATGCGCCAGGAGGAAAAATTAGCCCGCGATGTCTACATAGTACTTTACCAGGTCTGGGAATACAAGTTATTCGATAACATAAGTAAGGCTGAACAAAACCATATGGAAGCGGTAAAACGATTGATCGTAAGGTACGATCTTGAAGATCCCATAGTAAGTGACGAAGTTGGTGTTTTCTCAAGTCCTGTATTCCAGCAGATGTTTGATGATTTTGTCCTCCAGGGACAGCAGTCATTATTAGATGCAATGCAGACGGGACAGGCAATTGAACAGCAGGATATTGAAGACCTTGAAAATCAATTATCATTTGCAGATAACCAG
>DATFVA010000539.1:0-7832 GCA_035260565.1 Ignavibacteriaceae bacterium
TATAACCCATATGAAGAAGCTGAAAGCTCCTAAAACCAGCAGCCGGAAGCTTTTCTCACGCATTAAGCATTTAAAGAAGAAGGCAGGGCCTGTTCTTTTTCAGCTTCCTCCGCACTGGAGCTATAATAAACAGAGGTTTGAGAAATTCATTAAAGCTATGCCTGGTAAATACAGATATGCATTCGAATTCAGAGAAAAATCGTGGTGGAATGATGAGGTCTTAAACTTATTAGAAAAATATAATGCCGCATACTGCATATATGAACTTGCAGGCACCATAACTCCAAAAGAGGTAACAGCAGATTTTGTTTATATACGTTTGCATGGTCCTGACGGTAAATACCAGGGGAATTACAGCAATAGGCAGTTATCCGGCTGGGCAGGATCTATTTCCGCGTGGCAGAAAAAAAACAAGGATGTATACATCTATTTTGATAATGATGACAGCGGTTACGCAGCAAAAAATGCTCAGCAGTTGCAGAAAATGATCTCATCTTGATTTTGATCATAAAGATAAATTCTTATTATGGTTAAATATCATTTTGCAATTCATCATAAATAAAAGGAGAAAATGGAGACTTTAAAACTCGACTCATTAAATAAAGAAACTCCCGGAATAGGTTTAGGAACCTGGGCAATCGGCGGTGTGATGTGGGGAGGCACCGATGAACAGGAATCAATTAAGACAATTCAGTCAGCAATAGACAAAGGAATTACACTTATAGATACCGCACCCGCGTATGGTTTCGGCAAATCTGAAGAGATTACAGGCAAAGCATTAAAAAACTACGTCGACAGGGATAAGATAATAGTTGCAACAAAAGCAGGACTGGAATGGGATAAGGATGAAAATTTAAGCCGTAACTCCTCAAGGGACAGGATATTTAAAGAAATTGATGATTCACTTAAACGGCTACAGCTCGATTACATAGATATTTACCAGATTCATTGGCCTGATTCTCAAACGCCTTTCGAAGAAACTGCACAGGCCATGAATGAACTGCTTGAAAAGGGAAAAATCAAAGCAATCGGAGTAAGTAATTATTCTTCAGAACAGATGGATGAATTCAGAAAACACGCACCGCTGCATTTCTGTCAGCCTCCTTACAATTTATTTGAAAGGGATGCTGAAGAAGATGTTTTTCCTTACTGTAAAGAACACGACATAACATTAATTACTTACGGCGCTCTATGCAGAGGTCTACTCTCAGGTAAAATGAACCCGGATACAGAATTTAAAGGAGATGACCTGAGAAAAGATGATCCGAAATTTCAGCAGCCGCGGTATAAAGATTACCTGGACGCAGTGGATAAGATATCACATTTTGCTGAAAGCAAGTATAAGAAAAAGGTTATTCATCTTGCTGTAAGATGGATACTCGACCAGGGAGCAGACATTGCTTTATGGGGCGCAAGGAAACCCGGTCAGCTCGATGCAATTGATGAGGTTTGGGGCTGGCCTCTCAGTCAGCAGGATATTATAATTATCAACAACCTGATTAACACTACTGTATCTGATCCGATCGGACCGGAATTTATGGCTCCTCCGGAACACGCCGGGAAGGAGAAATAGGTAAACAAAAATTCCGTATTTTATGGAATCAAAGCGAGACTAATAAAAGGAAAAGGCAGATGAGCTTCAAAGAAATAGCGAGGAAAAGCGATCTGAAAAACGGGGAGATGAAAGCATACAAAATCGATGATGAAAATAATGTTTTACTCTGCAGGATAAATGATGAGTTTTCTGCAGTTGGTGCATCATGCACTCACTATGGCGCACCGCTGGAAGAAGGAGTACTGCAGGGAGAAACGATTATTTGTCCCTGGCACCATGCATGTTTTCATGCAAAGACCGGAAATCTGCTTGAACCGCCCGCAATGGATGCACTTCCCCGGTACGAACTAAAAACAGAAGGCGATTCTATAAAAATACTTGTACCCGATGTAATTCAGAGTTCACGCAAACCTGACATGGTAAAAAAAGATACAAAATCGGATGACCGTACATTTTTAATCCTTGGTGCAGGTGCCTCAGCTTATTCTGCAGCTCAATCGATGAGGGAGAATGGATTCAAGGGAAACATAGTTATGGTAACAAGAGAAGACAGGAAGCCGTACGACCGTCCTAACCTGAGCAAGGACTACCTGGCGGGAAATGCAGATCCCGAATGGATGCCTCTTCGTCCTGATGACTTTTTCGATGAGTACGGAATTGAATTCAAATACTCCGTTACTATTAAAGGAGTAGACTTCAATAAAAAACAAGTTGCCTTCGATAATAATGAAAACCTTACGTACGATAAATTATTAATAGCAACAGGAGGAATTCCGAATCAGCTTAAGGTTAAAGGTTCTGATCTGAAAAATATTTTCTACCTGAGGAGCTTTGATGATGCTGACAGGATTATTGCGTCACTTAAAGATTCCAAAAACGCTGTGGTAATAGGAGCGAGCTTTATTGGAATGGAAACGGCGCATAGTCTTATTGAAAGAAAAATCAACGTTACCGTTATAGCGCCATCAGAAATTCCCTTTGAAAGGAACTTCGGAAAAGAAATAGGCAATCTTTTCAGAAAAGAGCATGAAAAAAACGGGGTGGTATTCAAATTAAAATCAAAGGTAAAAGAATTCAGAGGAGCAGGAAAAGTTGAATCAATATTGCTGGAATCCGGAGAAGAAATATTAACAGACATGGTGATTATAGGGATAGGAGTAAGCCCAGCAACCGGTTTTCTGGATGATGATATTTTGATGGATGATAAGAGTCTTAAAACAGATTCTTTCCTGCGGGTGAAGGAAGATGTTTATGCCTCAGGTGATATTGCATCATTTCCCGATTTTCGCACAGGAAACCACATCAGGATAGAACACTGGCGGCTTGCTGAACAGCTGGGACGTACGGCAGGCGCTAATATGGCCGGCAGGGAGATTAAGTTCAGCGGCGTTCCGTTTTTCTGGACAGCACAGGCAGGAATGAACCTAAGGTATACCGGTTTTGTGAAAGAGTGGGATGAGATCATAATTGACGGCAACGTTGCGCAGAAAAAATTCATCGCATATTACGTAAAAGATAATTTTGTAATGGCTGCTGCGGGAATAAATCGTGATAAGGAAATGGATGCAGTTCATCTTCTTATGAAAGAACAGAAACTGCCTGAAATTGAAGCTATAAGGGATAATTCAGTAGATATCCTATCTTTGCTTTGAGTGTCATCAAGCACAGGACCGGTTAAAACTAACTGAATTTTCAACCCCTTCTTTGTTCATATCACAGTATAAATACGCATCTGATAAAATCACAGACGGTTCTCCGCAATAGAATATATTGTACTATCATTTTCTTGAATAACAGATGGAGAAAAAGATGTATAAAAAAATGATTTATATGATAATTCTATTTGTGGGTTTTATTTCCCTTACTTACGGACAGGATGGGGACAGTCAAGGATACAGAACAAATATTCATAATCCTGTGGCAGTAGGTGTTCAGGGCGGATTTTCGAAAGCCGCAGATGCAGATAACGGAAAATTTTTAGGCGGCGGACTTGTCAGAGCATATTTGACCAACGCAGTTGCTTTTGAAGCATCAATTCTATACCGCCAGGAAGAATATAAAGACGGGGCAATTAAAGTAAGCAGCTGGCCGGTTCAGCTTTCAGGGTTATTTTACCCTGTCGAGTATTTATACGGTGTTGTAGGCGTCGGCTGGTACAATGCAAAGATAGAATATTCCGGCACACTTAATGACATTCCGGATAAAACATCTCAGAAATTCGGCTGGCATTTTGGTGCGGGTCTTGATATACCCTTAGGAGAAAGAGCCTTCCTATTCGGCGATTTCAGGTATGTATTTCTTAATTATAACTTTGAGGATGTTCCGGGCGGAGGAGAAATCAATAGCGATTACTTCCAGATAAGTGCCGGTTTAATGTTCGTAGTAAACTAGTTCTTTTATTTCTTTTGATTCTGCTGTATCGTACTTTAAATCATGAAATATAACACCCTCTCATGAAAAAGTACGATGCAGCAATTATTGGTTCAGGGCCAAACGGTCTGGCTGCCGGCATAATACTGGCAAAGGCAGGTTTATCGGTTGTTGTAATCGAAGCAAAGGATCAGATCGGAGGGGGAACCGGGACCTCAGAACTTACACTTCCTGGTTTCAGCCACGATGTATGTTCTGCTATTCACCCGCTTGGGGCTGCCTCTCCTCTATTTCAAATTTTACCATTAGACAGGTTCGGGTTAAAATGGATTTATCCTCCCAGGGCACTTGTGCATCCATTTGATGACGGAAGCGCTGTGTTTATATCAAATTCTGTAGAAGAAACGGCACGTAATTTAAATTCTGATGAGGCTCCTTATAAAAGCTTAATGATGCCTCTGGTAGAAAATAACAGCCTTCTGTTAAGAGATATCCTGTCGCCTTTATCATTTCCCGCACATCCATTTAAACTCATACATTTTGGATTGAATGCAATGCAGCCTGCAGCCGGGTTTGCTAAAAGAAAGTTTTTCGGAATAAAGGCCAGGTCTTTATTTGCAGGATTATCGGCACACTCGATCCTTGCCCTGAATAAATTGTTCACCACAGCTTTTGGTTTATTGCTCGCAATGACAGCACACAAGCCAGGTTGGCCTCTTCCCGAAGGAGGTTCGAAAAAGATCTCCGGTTCTCTTGCAGAATATTTTGTATCACTTGGCGGAGACATTATTACCGGCCGGCTCGTAAAGTCTTTAAAGGATATTCCCGACTGCCGGATTAAAGTTTTTGATTTGACTCCCAAACAGATAATAACCATAATGGGGAATGATTTACCTTCCGGTTATAAAAAAAGACTGGAAAGATACCGATATGGTCCGGGTGTGTTTAAGATTGATTATGCATTAAGTGAACCTGTCCCCTTCACAGCGGAAGAAAGTAAAACCACGGCTGCAATACACCTTGGCGGATCAATAGATGAGATCACCAGAGCCGAAGAAATGGTATGGAATGGTACTATTCCCGACAAACCCTTTGTAATTTTTGTTCAGCCTTCAATATTCGATAAATCACGTGCCCCGAAAGGGAAGCACACAGCCTGGGCTTACTGTCACGTTCCCAATGGGTCAGATACCGATATGACAACCGCAATTGAAAACCAGATTGAAAGATTCGCCCCGGGTTTCAGGGACGTTATACTTGCTAAAAATACTATGAACACAGCTGCCCTTGAAAATTATAATAATAATTATGTGGGCGGCGATATAAACGGCGGGATGCAGGATTGGAAACAATTATTCACCAGGCCTGTTCTGAGTTTATCTCCTTATTCAATGCCTTTGAAAGGTTTTTATGTTTGCTCGTCATCAACGCCTCCCGGCGGCGGGGTACACGGGATGTGCGGTTATAATGCAGCAAAAAAAATCCTCTCAGATTATAATATCACCTCCCCTGTTAAATTGGTCACTGATTGATTTTTACATTTTGTAAAAGGATATCTTTTCTTTTATTGTAAGTATGAGTTGACCAGATAATAATTCTAACGGACTAATGGAGGAAATATGGATTTATTAAAAAAAGAAGATATTAAAAAATTAATCGGGAAGCGGACAAATCCCTGTATTTCGATTTATATGCCTGCACACGAAGAATGGAACAATATGAATGAGGATAAGATCCGGTTTAAAAACCAGCTCCAGGAAATAGAAAAGAAATTAGACCAAAAGAATATCCGGAAAAGAGAAATAGATAATTTACTTAAACCGGCAAAAGATCTGCTTGATGATAAAGAATTCTGGAATTACCAGAGCAAAGGTCTTGCTGTATTTATTTCACCCGGAAATTTTCACACTTTTATACTTCCTGTTGAAGTAAAGGAAACGCATTATGTGTCGGATAATTTTTATATAAAACCTCTCCTCCCGGCACTGAGCGGGAGTGAAAGATATTTTCTTCTGGCACTTGATCTCAACGGAATAAAACTATATGAAGGGAGTACCTTCACAATAAGTGAAATTGAGCTTCCGAATAACACGCCAAAAACATTAAAAACGGCTATGAAGTGGGATGATCCTGAAAAATCAGTTCAATTACACACAGGGACACAAGCTCAGGCTGCGGGACAGAACCGTTCAGCAATCTTTCACGGACATGGATCGGGCGGAATGGATGAAACCGTTTATAAGGAAAAAATCCTCGAGTTTTTCAGGATGGCAGACAAAGGAATTCACAGCATTATCGGAGATGAAAATATACCTTTGCTCCTTGCCGGGGTGGAATACCTTATCCCTATCTATAAAAAAGCTAACTCCTATCCCAACCTTTTTGAGAAAGGACTGGGTATAGATCCGGAATCATTAAGTGAACCTGAACTCCATAAAAAAGCATGGCACCTGATCGAGCCTCATTTCCTAAAGAACCAGCAGAAGGCGTTCACAAGGTATGAAAATCTTGTAAATAACCATAAGGCTTCCGATGATCTTAAAGAAATTGTAAAAGCTGCGCACGCTAAAAGAATTGAATCCCTATTCATAAATATCGATGAAAATAAATGGGGAGAATTTAATCCTGAAAGAAACGAGGTTATTCTCAGCAATAACGGCAATAAAGGCAGCAGGGAGCTGCTCGACCTGGCTGCTGCATATACCCTTCTGAACAGCGGGAAAATTTACGCGCTTCATACAGACCAGATGCCCGCGGAAAACCCGGCGGCGGCTGTTTTCCGTTATTAAGATAGCCATCGGTGAATTGAAACTGTATAGTGGGACCAAACAGCTCCCTTTGGGAGGGTGAGAGCTGCAAAGGGAGCAGATAATGAACTAATTATCCTGCGGCGTCGGCATCGTGGGTTGCCATTACAAGGGTATAGGATTAAAACGGCGAGGTTCTGCTGAACCATGTTCTATACAAAAACGGAATTGTAGTATCCAATGCAACGGCAGCCCGGCAAGATATATTAGCCGATTTCATCTTTTAATTTCCATTAAAAACAATTCGCATTACCAATGTTTAAAAAAATCAATTTGACAATAGATTTTATTTTTATGAGATTAGATATGAGCTCACAGGAGTTGCTTTGAAAAACGGGTACCTGAACTACTTCATCCTGAAACCCAGTTGAATATTGATTAAATAAATCCAGGGGATTTATGAAAACATCTGCATTAGTGTTTTTTACAGTATTATTGACTTTTGGTCTTTTTTCCTGCACAAAAGATAACCCCGTCCCTCCCGATCAGCAGCCACAAATAAACCTTACCCTCGAAGATGTAAGCTGCACTGAAGCCTGGCTTAAATTAACAACTGCAAATATTACTTTGCCGGCAGATGTAGTATTATTAAGAGACAATTTTCTTATCGAAACTATTAGTCTTTCTTCAGCAGACACAATCCTGTATGTTGATTCACTCCTTCCAAATAAGACATATAATTTGAGTTCAATCATCCAATCACACAACCCGCCTGGCGGCGAGGCAGGTCAGCCAATCAAAAGTAATGACTTGTCCATTACAACTTTGGACACCACCTCCCACAACTTTACCTGGCAAACCTGGACATTCGGAGGAGATGCGGGCAGTTGTACCCTTGTATCTGCAACAGCAATCTCTGCCACAGCCCAGCTATTATTCTTATCCCGTTTCAAAAGGAGTTCTGTTGTATCAACTTAATGATCTTTCAAATACATATAGAGAAACATCCTCATTCGATGGCTGGTTATTGGAGAAGAAATAAAAGGGTTAAAATGAGAATTATATTATTTCCTGCAGTTGTTTTGTATTTGTCCCTTATTTCGTTTTCCTGCAAAAAAGATAATCCTGTTATTCCTACACTTCAAGAGTCCCAACCTGTT
>DATFVA010000540.1:0-2702 GCA_035260565.1 Ignavibacteriaceae bacterium
CCGAACGCCGTTCGGCTTAAAAATAAATGTAAAGCCGAACGCTGTTCGTCTTATAAGTACATTCAGCGCCGTCCCCCCAACAAGACCTGCTGGCTTCTCTACCTCACCGTTTCTCTACCTGTGCATTTACTGAATCAGCAATAGCCCGCTTTACTTCAATAATCCAATTATAAATTGCTTCTCTTTGTTCGGCATTCAGTTTTGCCTTATCCTGCATCGGCACCAGTACCGAGTCCCACTCTGCGGCTGTTAACCTGGCGGGACTATATAGCTGGTGGCATGCATTGCATTTGGAAACGAATAGTTCTCTGCCTTCAGTATGACTTGTAGGCGCATTCATGTTTACTATGTATCCCTGGCTGCACCCCGCAATATAAAGAATGACAAAGATCGCCAGTGATATCCCGAGCCTCATCATAAATCGACTCCCAGTATTGTCCTGAACTCGTATTTTTCGTGATGGATCAGATCCAGGTTTCCGGTTGATGAGGGACTTCCTCCAACCTGTGCCAGAAAGTTAAAGGTCAGAAAAAAACTCGATGTCTGAAAGTTTATCGTTGGTCCAATGTAGCTTGCCTGTGATTCTTCCTCATCATAGATTCCTTCAAACAGCCGGTTGTTCCTGAACTCTATGCCTAATGCAACACCCGGATTCAGATCATACATTAACCCGGCGGTTAGCTCAAACTCCGATTCATTTACATTCTCAATTATTTCTCTTTCCACCTCACCACTTAAGTTCACGACAGAAATCAAACTGCCGAACCTTTTTGAGAAAATTGCTTTTGTTTCATATCCAAGCTCGTCTCCTCCATATGCAAACTCAAAATATAGGGCAGGATCAACAAACCATTCATCGGGATTGCTGAGCCGGTATCTCAACTCTAATGAATTCGCTGAAAAGCTTAATGGTTTAGAAGTAAAATTGTTGTCATCTGCAATAACCTGGTCAAAATTAAAATAGAATGAAGCGGAAAGCCTGTCGGTAATCCCGTACTCAAATTCAAACCGCGGCTGAAACCTGTAGAAATATCCGGCGTCTTTTCCAATTAGTCCCGTGTTCCATAATTCAAATTCAAAAGCACCCATTGGCAGGGTATAAGCAAGATATGACCTTCCGAAATACCTCCTGTCGGCAAAAGAGCTGCTAAAAAGTCCGGCTATTAGGAGAATAGTCATAAAGTAGAGAAATTTCCGCATTAAATGATTCCTTCCTTATTTTGTGCGAATTTATACTAAAAATGAGATAATTATCTATACGAAATCTAAATAAATATAAGGATTATGCCAAATATGTGTAAGGATTTCATTTATGAAATTCTAATAGAAGACATTTCAAGTTGAGGTGTAGGAATTTCATTTATGAAATTCTAACAGTGTGTTTCTTTACTAGTTGTTTCTAATCGTTCTTTTTTCCAATTTGAAATTGCAGTTTCGTATAGCGGGTGAGCAAATTGGGCAGGGCTCGATTATCTGCAAGGAATTTTATTACACAGATTCTCACCGGATCATAAATGTGAAAAAGATCCATAAAAACTTAAATGGTCAGGTTTTTTACTTCCCCTCTACAATTCTGATTTCTTCTTCCCTCAATCCGTAAAGCTGATGTACCAGCTGATCAATCTGCGCACCTTACACTTCCAGGATTCTTCATTATTGGTTGTTTGGCTGACCTGCCTCGCCAAATAGCCCTCTTCTACGGCATTACAAGCATATGAATACGCTCTGAATACGCACTGAATACGCATTGAAAACGCATTGAATACGCATTGAATACGCTTGAAATACTGGATAAATAGCACTATATTAGGATATCATTTATGGAGGATTTATGGCATTGGTAAATGGCTCTGCTGGAGGAGAGTTTTCAGGGAAACTCGGTCGACTGGTTTACCGGCAAATAAACGGTAAAACAGTCGTCTACGAACGGTCTGAACATTATAAAGCAGCAAATACTGCGGCAGCAAAGAAAGCAAGGAAAAACTTCGGGATGGCCGTGAAATTAGCGCAGAAACTTATTGCGGATCCGGTCATAAATGAGGTCTGGACCGCTGCAAAGATGGAAGGAGTTAACTCCAACCAGAGAATTATCAGAAATAATATTAGACTGATGGATTCAGGCTCATTAACCGATCGGAATAAAATAACTCCCGATGGACTGTTCCTTAAGGCTGAATCTGCAAGTCTGCAGCGTGATGTGCTTCATTTATCCCTGGTTTGTCCTGCTGATAACAACCTGGTATTCCCTGCTAATCTATCGATGCTTTATAATCTGGGACGGGCATATAATCCGCTGGTTTTAACTGAAACAACTATCACTGAGAGTTCTGCAGACGGGCTTTATGAACTTGATATCAAACCTGCTAAAAGTATCGTACGGTTATTAAATGAAAACCCTGATGTATTGCTGTTTATCGCCCTGGTAAGTGAAACACCACGGAAAAAGAAAGCATACTGGACAAGTACAGCATCTGTCAGGCTGACATAACCGATGTAAAACGCCAGCCCTGCTTCATAGCAGCTGTTTCGCTAAATTAAAAGCAGGATCCTCTGTAAAGCGAAACGCTGTTTCGCTAAAATAAAAGGCAGGGTCCTCTGTAAAGCGAAACGCTGTTTCGCTAAATAAAGAGCGGGAAAACGCTGTTTCGCTTTATCAAGATTGAAAGAATTCATATCTATTAGAATTTCATAAATGAAATTCC
>DATFVA010000541.1:0-4188 GCA_035260565.1 Ignavibacteriaceae bacterium
AACTCTCCAATAAAGTAGCCTGCTGCCGCTATTCCGAAACCTACCACGAACATATCGAAGCCGCTGCGGAATATTCCTCTGCCTGTAAAGAAACTTCTTGCTGCCCCTACGCCGAAATGTGCAAGCATAGCTATCGTAAAGGCTGTCCATATAGCTGTGCTGCCTGTAAAAAAGAAAAACGGGAACACGGGAATCAGAGCGCCTATTGCTGTAGCAAGTCCGGTTATCCATCCTTCGCGGAAAGGACTCATATTAGCTTCGTTAATGCCCAGTTCTATCCTTACTTTCTCTTCGAGCGCCTGGGCGGGATCCTTCATAACATCAGCGGCCAGGTTGGCCGCATCCTCTTTGCTCATACCCTTTGACTCATAAATAAGTGCAAGCTCTTCTGTCTCAAGCTCCGACATAAGGAGGATCTCTTCTTTTTCCATCTTCCGTTCGTGATCGTAGACCTCCTTCTCACTGATTGCAGCAAGATATCCGGAAGAACCCATCGAGAGAGCATCGACAATCATTCCTGATATACCTGATATTAAAATTATATGCGGGGCAACAGCTGCACCGATAACTCCTGCAAGAAGACCGAAGTTAGCCGTAAGACCGTCGTTAAATCCGTAGACAACATTTCTCAGCAAACCGCCCGACTCGGACCGGTGCCATGGTTCTTCGGTCGTACCTTTTATATCCATAAGCTCATTAGCATGCTCTGCTGAATCCTTTGCGAGCTGCAATGCAATATCCTTTGTTTCCTTATCGGAACTAGTTTTATGCAGACTAAGATATGACCTGACCTCTTCGGCTTCTTCATTCATTAAAGCCCTGGCAAGTATCCAGGGTCCAAAACGGTTTGAAAGCCACACAAGCGACCGTGCCTTGAAAGACGGTTTTTCTTCTTTAAGTTTTGCACCATGCTTTACCAGCAAATCACGCCAGGCCTTCATATGTTTTTGTTCAATGTTGGAAAGTCTTGAATATATATCCTTCTGTTTCTCGTCAGGCTCCATCCCGGAAAGAATCTTGTAAAGATATGACGCATCTATCTCTTCCTGGAGATGACTCTTCCAGATCGGTATCGATTGATTTTCTGCCATTATTTACCTGGGTTTTTTGAAATGTAAAATACGAAGAATTGAGGAATTACGGGTTGAGCGGATTTTGCGGATTGAATAGATTACTGCTTAACGAATTTGTTGAGTTTACTTATTTCCGGGAGCTCAACCTGCGCCGTACATTTATTGGGAAAGTTGATGTTTTAAGAATTTGGCTGATAGAGGTGAAGCGTGTAGAACTAAGATTAAATCAATTTGAGACACTAACATTCTGTCAGATGTAAATTTATTCAACAGCCGAAAACTGCGTTTTTAAGCGCTTTTCTCACTGTCTCGTTTTGAGTTCAAATACGGCACTAATACGGCATAACTACGGCACTTCCCCAAGATAAATACTGAGTCTGCCATTTTGTCAAACTTGTTGAATATTTCAGCACTATTTTACAGTTTCGTCAGCTCGATTTTACCCAAATCTCCTGATTTTGCAATCTTTATAATCTTGCAGCCTTTTCAAAAATTCTGTGCTCAATTTGTAAACCTATTCGCTCAATTCGCAAATTCGTTCAATCCGCAAAATTCTAATACCATAAATGGAACTGAACCAAAAAAGTATCATTCATAATCGATGGATGCTCCATCTGGAAGCGGTACTGGGGACGAATTTCAACAAAGCTATAAGGATGAAATTCAAAGCCCACAATCAGTCTGCTGATATCATCATTCTCTCTTGAAGTCAGCGGGTCAAAACGGTCGTATCTAACAACTGCATCCAGGCCTTTAACAAGGCTGTAGGCTGCCTCTATCATCAATGCTGTGGAAGCAGAATCCTGCTTCACATAATTATTTGCAATATCATATTCTCCCATAAGAGTGAAATCACCTATTCCTATTCCAGCGTAGCCTCCATACATCTGCACTTCAGGGAATCTCACAGTTGAACCAGCAAAGGTCTGCTGCTTGAAAATAGCAACAGAGCCGCCGAACATCAAAGCAGCTACATCGGAAACCGTAGGATATAACAGGAGGTTTGCGGTATATGAAGGATCAGTTACAAAAATATTGGGTGAATGAGAATTTCCAACGCTGGCAGTGATCAGAGCAAAATCTGAAATATACTGTCCTACTTCCACCCCGCTTTCAACATACCTCGGATCAAAGATTAATCCTCTTTTTGAAGCTCCGGGTGTAATGAGCCCGAGGTCTCCGCCTCTCGTATAAGCGGTATGATCATCCAGCCGGATACCGTAGTTAGGTGTAAAACTTCCTCCCTTTAAATACCCGTCATTAGGAAGGATATGGGCTATTGCATAGGCCTCCCATATCTGCCATATAAAATCATAACGGGCGAAGGCGCTTATTTTTTCGGAAAGATCCACATTGGTATAGACGGAGCCAGTCATCTTCTGGAAATCAATTCGTTTAGTTGAATCCGTCATATAAAGGAGTCCGTTTCCTCTAATATCCATTCCAAACTGAATATTTTCATTCAATTTATCGCTCATAGGAAACTCTTTACTTGGTCTTTCCATAGGCAGAACATTTTTCCCGAACATCCACCCGCCGGAATTTCTCATAAGTCCCCCGGTAGGATTAACATGACAATCGGCGCAGGTGCCGCCCATTCTGAGAGCATATCTCGGCAGTGAATAACTTTCTGAAACAAACAGAAGCAAAAACAGTACTGAAAGTAAAGTTTTGAACAGTTTCATAAATCTCCTCTGAAAAGTAAATTATTTAATTGTCATCGGTGTTTAAAACTAAGCAAGGATAGTGATAAAATCATCACATATTCAATACTTCTTATAGTTTAACTTTTTAAGTAGTGATTTTAACCGGCAAAAAGTGCCGCCTCTGCCCTGTTTAATTTTCTGGCGAAGAGATGGAAATACATTGCTATAAAAGGCGTACTTAGTTACTTTTAGTGTCTGTTTTTAAATAGTTAGAATGAAAAATATATTAATTCTCGGCTCTACAGGCTCAATAGGCATTAACGCTTTAAATGTTATCAGAAACTTTCCTGATAAATTCAGGATCGCTGCCTTAACCGTTAATACACGTATAGACTTGCTCGAACCGCAGATAAAAGAATTCAATCCTCCCTTTGTGGTCGTAAAAGACAAGGAACTTGCAGCTGAACTGGAAAGAAAGATAGGAAGCCAGACCAGGATATTGTCCGGCCAAGAAGGCCTGCATTTTGCTGCATCTAACCTGGATTATGATATACTGATCGGTGCTATGGTTGGGTTTGCAGGGCTTATTCCAACTGTAGAGGCAATCATACGCGGAAAAAGAATTGCTCTTGCAAATAAAGAGACTCTCGTTGCAGCAGGTGAACTTGTAAAAAATCTTGCAGAAAAATACAAAGCTGAAATTATACCCGTGGATTCGGAACACAGCGCTATATTCCAGTGCATGACGGGTGAACATCCTGCCGAAGTTGAAAAGCTTATATTAACAGCATCCGGCGGACCGTTCAGAGAACTAAATAAAAATGATTTTAATGAAGTAACCGTGGAAGAGGCGCTTAATCATCCCAACTGGAAAATGGGAAATAAAATTACAATTGATTCGGCCACAATGATGAATAAAGGACTGGAAGTAATAGAAGCACACTGGCTTTTTAACCTGCCTGAAGAAAATATTGACGTAGTAATTCACCCTCAGTCAATTATTCATTCTATGGTCCAGTTTGTTGATGGATCGGTTAAAGCCCAGATGGGATTGCCCGATATGAAGCTGCCGATCCAGTATGCATTAACTTACCCTGATAGACTGCCGAATGATTTTCCGAGAACAAAGTTATCGGAAATTTCCAGTTTAACCTTTTATGAACCGGATATGAAAAAATTTGAATGCCTTAAACTGGCATATGCATCCCTTGAAACAGGAGGCACAGCACCCTGCATTCTGAATGCGGCAAATGAAGTAGCAGTGGAGAAATTCCTTAAAAAAGAGATAAAATTTTCCGATATTCCTGCTTTAATTTGCAACGCGCTTGATCATTTTGATAATCATAAACACCCGGAACTCGAAACTATTATTGCACAGGACAGGCAAACAAGAGAATATGTTGCAAATCTCTTTTAACAACGGAGAGGAACAATTTTTGCTTAAGTGCATCTAATATTCAACCAGATTT
>DATFVA010000542.1:0-2938 GCA_035260565.1 Ignavibacteriaceae bacterium
CCCCTTGCCGGGCATCCGGACAAAGAAGAAAATTATCATACTGTTACTGTCGAATTGAAAGCGCAGGGGGGAGGAACAAAAGTATCGTTGTCCCAGGATAAAAATCGAACGGAAGAAGAAATGGAACATTCTGAAAAAAACTGGCAGATGATGCTTGAAGGATTAAAAAAATTGCTTGAAAATCCATACTGATGTTTGGCGGCTTCGATATCCAGCGGGGCAGTATCGATGTAGAAAATAAGTTAAAAAATGAGCGGAATTTCGAGGACTCAAAATCCCGCCCCAAGCTAAAAACAGGCGGGACACTCCCGACCAGATGTATGACAGGTGAGTCGGGACAGGTCAGCCACCGCAGCAAGTTCCTATTTATTCAAAGTTAATTGATGCTTTATACGTCTAGCCTGGTCCATTATCATACAAATCATCTAAAATTGCAGATCCATAAAAATTGCTTCTATTATTTATTATTCGCAAATTCAAATAACGAATTTCTTTGATTGCGGGAGCAAGGGAAAAAGCCTGTTTATCTATACCTGCCTGAGAATGATAGGATTTCTCTCCCGAAACATTGAATATTATTAACCGTTTCACCAGAGGTATTATGAAAAAGTTTTATTTACTTTTTATTTTCCTGTCAGCACTGTTTTTTTCAACCAACGTTATTGCGCAGGATACATTTTCTATTTGTGCGGTCGATACTGTTACCGGTGAGATCGGGAGTGCGGGTGCATCCTGTGTGGGACCCTATAATGGAGTTGGCGCATTTATAATCAGCGATGTAATTGAAGGTATAGGAGTTATCCATACCCAGGCATACTGGCTTTCAGCTAATCAGCAGAATGCTCATAACAAAATGCTTGAAGGGTTATCGCCACAGGAAATTATTGACTGGCTGACTGCAAACGATGTAGAAAATAATCCGACAAAAAGACAATACGGAATAGTAGACCTTGTACGGCACGGAGAAAGTGCCGGATACACCGGCGTTAACTGCGATGACTATAAAAATCATCTTACCGGTCCCGGCTATTCAATCCAGGGAAATATTCTGCTTGGTTCATTTATACTTGATTCAATGAAAACAACCTTCCTGAACACACAAGGTGCCCTGGCGGATAAGCTGATGGCAGCATTACAGGCGGCTAAGGTAGTCGGTGCAGATACACGCTGTGCAGTGAGAGGCACGTCTTCGCAGTCGGGATTTGTCAAAGTTGTAAGAATAGGCGATGGATCATCTCCTTATCTTCAGATAATCGTCCCGGATACACCTGTTGGTACTGATCCCATAGATTTAGTACAGGGTAAGTTTGATGACTGGAAAGATTCACTATTCACTTTTGTCGATCCTTTCTTATCACAAATAGCATCGGATCCCGATACAATTCCTTCCGACGGTATTTCACAGGCACTCATAACTATTACTCCCAGGAATAACTCGGATACATTATTAGCAGGGGGGCTGCAGGTGGTGCTTTCAAATACGGGTGCAGGTTCAATCGGAACTGTTACAGATTTAGGCGATGGAACATACCAGGCGGAAATCACTTCACCCGTTACTGCCGGAACTGACACGATCTCTGCAGTTATTATATCAGCAGGTGATACGGTATCGGTTCACACAAAAGCAGTTATTATTTATATCTCCCCGACATCCATCAAAGATGATTACCCATCGGCAGGAAGTTATTTCCTATTTCAAAATTATCCCGAACCATTTAATCCCTCTACAACAATCAAATACCGGGTTTCTGAAGTAAGTTTTGTAACGCTTAAAGTTTATGACGTCATTGGAAATGAAATAGCGACTCTCGTAAATCAGGAAAAACCAAAGGGAAGTTATAAAGTTGATTTTAATGCCGCTTCATTGCCGAGCGGAGTTTACTTCTATCAGCTAAAAGCAGGCAGCTATTTGAATACCAGGAAGATGGTCCTGCTCAAATAAGGAAGCTCTTCCGGTTAGTCAGGTAAATAATTGATGAACTAGCGGATTGCCGGAACTATCATAACACCGGATACATACGGCAATCCTCTCTTCTGTAAACTTTTTTGTTTCTGCAGGATCCCGGTACACAATCTATTCTCCGAAATATCTGCTATGATGCATTGCATCTATGTATTCCCTATGCGTCAAAAATTGTCAATTCACAAGTTGTCCCTAATTTATTCTATCTTAAACTATTCTTAAATCCAGGCACGATTAACTTTACTTAGGAGATTTTTATGAAGATTATTACATTTTTGTTTACGGCTGCCTTACTTCAGACCTTAATTTACGCACAGACATTTCAATGGGTTAGTACTGTTCCGCTTGATATTCAGACAAATCCTGCTTTTCTGCATTGTCCCGCTGTGCTCGATAATAATGGCAGCCTGGTTTCCGCAAGACTTATAAATTCCAAGGAAATATATAGTATTGCATATTATGGCGATTTCCTGATTGAAAAGACAGATTCATCAGGTTTACTGATATGGGCCGATTCAATTAACGGTAAAGCCGATGTTGCAGAAATAATAGCAGATGGTGAGAATAATATAATCGGCTACGGTACTTTTATTGATACCCTGGTAATTGGTAATTCAGCATTAATTCGGACTGGCCAGGGTACGGGCAGCTTTATATTTAAATTGGATAGTGATGGAAATTTAATATGGCTAAAAGACGGGGCTCAGTATATTACCGGGTTTGGAGTAATAACCGCCCTTGAACCGGACTCACTGAATAATATTCTTATCGGAACCAGTGATTATCCGGTTGAGTCAAAAATTCTAAAACTTGATGCTGAAGGAAATCAAACTTCAATAATTACAGAAACAAATATTGCAACCATAAGTGATATAAAAAAAGATCCCGCCGGCAATATCTGGGCTACGGGATTTGCTTTTAATGGTCCCGTATCGTTTAATGGTCACGATACAACAGCTCCTTTCAGCTATACAG
>DATFVA010000543.1:0-3938 GCA_035260565.1 Ignavibacteriaceae bacterium
GATATTTGATTATTTTCTTATAATTTGATGGTCATAATTTAAAATAGATTCAGGAAAAATTTATACAATAAGATGTTACAAAAAGAATGCCCATCCTGTGCAATGGAAGTACCCCGTGACGCAAAAGTTTGCCCTATTTGCGGGTATGAATTCCCCCAGGGTAATAAATTCTTCAGTTTGATAGTAATTCTGATGTTAATCCTTATTTTACTTTATTTCATTTTTTGAATGAAATACGAGGATTATTTATTGTATTATCATCCGGTCATATTTATATTTGCTAACAAACTTCAAGGCTTATGAACTCCAAAGTAATACTTCAGACGGATTTCCCCAACTTAAAGCTGGTTAAAAGAGGAAAAGTACGGGATATTTATGACGTGGGTGAATATTTCCTGATAGTTTCAACCGATAGACTTTCAGCATTCGATGTGATAATGCAGCAGGGAATTCCCTTTAAGGGAAAAGTGCTTACCAGGATTTCGCAGTTCTGGTTCGACTTCTCACACGGGATCATTAAAAATCACCTTATTTCCGCAAATGTAAATGACTTTCCTCCTGTCTGCCATGAATACCGTGTTGAGCTTGAAGGCAGATCAATGCTAGTTAAAAGAGCTGAAGTTATCCCCATAGAATGTATCATCCGGGGATATATTTCAGGTTCCGGGTGGAATGATTACAAAGCGACGGGAAAAATATCGGGAATTAAACTACCTAAAGGGCTGCAGGAGTCTGAGGAGCTGCCGGAACCGATTTTTACCCCTTCTACAAAAGCAGACATCGGAACACACGATGAAAATATTTCTGCAGTTCAGGCAAAGAAAATAGCCGGTGCAGAAAACATAAAAAAAATTAAAAATGCGGCAATGGAAATATATAAAACAGCTGCTGCTTATGCCCTTGAGAAAGGGATTATCATAGCCGATACTAAAATGGAGTTCGGCCTGATTGATGGGAATTTAATCCTAGTTGATGAACTGTTAACCCCGGATTCCTCAAGGTTCTGGCCCGTTGATAAGTATCAAAAAGGAAGAGCACAGGAAAGCTACGACAAACAGTTTGTGCGCGATTACCTTTTATCGATTAACTTTGACAAAAAACCTCCGGCACCAATTCTGCCTGATGATATAATTAATAAGACAAGTGAAAAATATCTTGACGTATTGTTTCAATTAACGGGGAAGGCTTTAGCTTGATGACCAGACCCGTAAAAATAAAATTAAAGGAAAGCATCGGTTTATATATTAAATGGGAAGATAATACTGAAACCAGTATACCTATTGATATGTTGAGAAGATTATGTCCATGTGCTTCCTGTGTTATAGAAAGGGAAAGGGAGAGTAAAAGTTATATCCCTATTTTTAGCCGTGACCAGGTTACGGTAACTTCCATTAAATCTGTAGGAAGTTATGCCCTGGCAATTACCTGGAAGGACGGGCACAGTACAGGCATATATGAATATTCATACCTGAAGATACTTTCGCTCGAAAAATCTGCCGGCTAAATGGTACTCCCAAATCAATTAACAATACTCAGAATTATATTAACACCGGTTTTCCTCTTTTTTTTTCTTTCCGGTAATCCGACATTCAAATTAATTTCACTCGGCATTTTCATCATAGCCGCTCTCACCGACTGGTATGACGGCTGGCTTGCAAGAAAATTCAACTATATAACAAACTGGGGGAAGTTCTGGGATCCTCTTGCAGATAAGATACTTACGTCGACCGCTTTTATAGGGTTCGTTATCCTAAACGTCATCCCGCTATGGATGGTTTTAATTATCATTTTAAGAGACCTTGTAATTACAACGTTAAGAGCTTACGCAGATTATAAGGATTTTTCATTTCCTACCAGTTATTATGCAAAATGGAAGACTTTTATACAGATGGTATTTCTTTATTATTTGCTGATTGCATATGTCGGTCTGAATTTAACAGCATACTATATGGCGGGTACTAAAATATTTACAATTTTAATGAATGAAAATTTTGTATATATAAGTATGATCGTTATAACAGCAATAACCTTTCATTCCGGGGTGACATACTTATATAAAAACCGAAGACTAATAAAGGAATTGTTCAGACGTGAAACTTAATTTTATAGATAATTTACTCGGTTCCGGATTCTATACCGGTTATATACCTTTTGCAAGCGGAACTTTCGGAAGCCTGGCTGGTCTGCTTCTATATTATATCCCCGGATTTGAAAAACCCATTATAATTATTCCCGCAATTGTACTATTTAGCATATACGGAATTTATGCGGGAACTCAGTTTGAAAAGGCATACGGGAAAGACCCATCTGAGTGTACTATTGATGAGGTTGTGGGTATGTGGATATCCCTTCTGTTTCTTCCGAAAATACTCTGGGTTTCTCTGGTTGTTTTCCTGATCTGGCGTTTATTTGATATCATAAAACCTTTTCCTGCAAGAGGACTTGAAAAACTAAAAGGCGGGCTTGGTATTATGATAGATGATATTATAAGCAGTTTTTATGTTTTATTATTAGTTCATCTTTTTATATTAATTTATAGTTCTGTTTAATTAACATAATGAAAGAAACCGGATGAATGCTCATATCATTACTGTCGGTGATGAGATTTTAATAGGGCAGGTTCTGAATACAAATGCTGCTTATATCGGCAAAGAACTGATCGAAAATAATATTAATGTGGTAAGTACTTCTGTAATCGGCGATAACGAGGCTGAAATCGTTCAGGAGTTCAAGAAGGCTTATGAAGAAAATGATCTTGTAATTGTTACCGGGGGATTGGGTCCGACGCATGATGATGTTACCCGCAAGTGCATTGTCAACTTTTTTAATACTGAGCTTGTACAAAATTCAGAAGTACTTGAAGATATCAAAAACTTATTTAAAAAACGCAGATGGAAAATAAACAAAATTAATGAGGGACAGGCTCTCGTACCAAAGATAGCAAGTGTAATCAGGAATACACTGGGAACTGCTCCGGGTGTTTGGATTGAAAAAGATGGTAAAATTTTCGCAGCTATGCCAGGTGTACCATACGAGATGGAGGAGATGGTAAATTCTTATGTCATTCCTGCGCTGAAGGAAAGGATTGGTGAACCGGAGATTATCACTGTAAGAAAAAATCTTCTTACCACTGGTATCGGCGAATCGACTTTATTTGAAAGACTGGGAGATTTAAACGAGCTCATTGGCGATTCAAAACTTGCATTCCTGCCCAGCCAGTTCGGTGTAAGGCTGAGAATAACTTCTGAAGGAAAATCAGAAGAAGAGGCACTGAATAAAATAAGCGAAATCGAGCAGAAGATCCGCACTAAAGCAGGAAGGTATATATACGGCACTGAGAATGAAGTTCTTGAAGAAGTTATTGGTAAAATCCTGAAGGAACGAGGACTAACACTCGCAGTGGCGGAATCCTGCACCGGAGGGCTGGTTTCTAATATGCTTACAAACATAAGCGGGAGCAGTGTATACTTTGAAAGAGGAGTGGTTTCATACAGCAATGCTGCCAAGGTCGAAATCCTTAAGGTGAATGAAGATATGATAGTTGAAAACGGTGCTGTAAGTATTGAGATAGCAAGGCAGATGGCTGAAGGAATTAAATCAATCAGCGGAACAGACCTTGGACTTTCGACAACGGGAATTATGGGACCTACGGGAGCTTCCGTAGACAAGCCGGTGGGACTTGTTTATGTCGGTATCTGCGATGATAAAGTCTGTACTGCTAAAGAATTTCTTTTCGGAGACAATAGAATTCTAAATAAACAGCGGGCAGCACAGGCTGCACTTGATATGCTGCGAAGACACCTTCTCGGTATTACGGATGACTAGGCTTTTTGTTGCCCTGGAGATTCCTGAAGATGTCAGGGCAAGCATTTCAGATTTCAGATACCAGGCAGCAGACGACCAGTTAAATTTTAAATGGGAACCAAAGGAAAAAGTTC
>DATFVA010000544.1:0-5599 GCA_035260565.1 Ignavibacteriaceae bacterium
ACAGGCTGTGTTTGAGACCAAGTTTAATGCCGATATCCCTGTCTCCGGTTTTGGGATTCAAAATATTAAAACTCCACAAAGAAATACCTGCATCGGTGCTTTCAGAAAGGGGAAACTGAAACCTTCCTTCCGGAGGAAGAATCCCGAATGTCAGTGCGCCATTTCCACTGCCAAGGGTTTCAGCATCCTGGTATTCGTTATAGCTTATCCCGGAACAGGAAACAATCAGGAAAGATAAAAGCAGAATTATATATTTTTTGTCCATATTCCCCGCGTATATTTATGAACTACTGATAAAATAATCATTTCAGATTAAAAAAGATATTTGGGGTTTGAGTATGGCAATTTGATGAATTCAGAAGTTATATTAAAAAAGGGAGCTTCCGCTCCCTTAAATCATTTGATAAGCGGCATTTTGCCGGTCTAATATATGGCAGGGATTTAATCCATCCCGGAGAAGCTAAGCAGCCTTTTAATTTTGTTTTATAAAATAGTTATCTTTTAAGTACCGATTAAAAAAGAAATCTATATGCTTATTTATAACACTCTGTCAAGAAAAAAAGAAGAATTTAAACCGATCGATCCGCGGAACGTTAAAATGTACGTGTGCGGACCCACTGTATATGATTATTTCCACATAGGGAATGCACGTTCATTTGTTATGGCTGATATTATAAGAAAGTACCTTCTCTATAAGGGCTATAATGTAACGTACGCAATGAACCTTACCGATGTAGATGACAAGATCATTAAAAAATCGATTGAACAGAAAAAAGCTTCATCCGAAGTAGCGGAGCAGTACATCAATTCATTCTTTGAGGATATTGACAGACTGAAGATCAAAAGAGCAGATATATATCCTAAAGCTACCGCACATATGAACGACATTATATCAATGATTAAAAAGCTTGAGGAGAAGGGTATTGCGTATAATGTAAATGGAAATGTCTTTTATGATGTTTCTAAATTTAAGGGATACGGAAAGCTGAGCGGGAAGAAGACTGATGAACTTGAATCAGGTTCAAGAATTGAGATAAACGAAGAGAAAAAGAATCCTCTTGATTTCTCGTTATGGAAGAAGGCAAAGGAAGGCGAGCCCTATTGGGAAAGTCCCTGGGGTAATGGCCGTCCCGGCTGGCATATAGAATGCTCTGCAATGAGCTGCAGACATCTTGGCGAAAATTTCGATATCCATGCAGGCGGTAATGACCTTATATTCCCGCATCATGAGAATGAAATTGCACAGAGCGAAGGTGCGAACGGAAAGAAGTTTGTTAATTACTGGATACATTTCGGATTCCTGAACATAAATGAAGAGAAGATGTCGAAATCTCTCGGCAATTTCTTCACTGCAAGAGACGTACTTGATAAATACCCTGCTGAAGCACTAAGAATGCTGTATGCACAGGCACATTACGGCGGTCCATTAAACTTTACGGAAGAATTACTGGCAGGTGCACAAAAGGGACTTGAGAAGCTGAATAATCTTGCTGAGAAAATTGAACAGGAATTGAAATCAGCTGAAGGGACAAATAACCCTGCATTCGACTTTCCTAAGTTCTATAAAGCATTTGAAAATGCGATGGATGATGATTTTAATACTCCGCAGGCAGTTGCAGTGATATTCGATTTTACCAAGGAGGTAAACCGGGTAATTGCTGAGAATGAGACAATCGGGAAAGAATTTTATTCTGAGGTAAAGAATTTTCTTCAGAAGACTGCTGTTGAAGTACTGGGCATTATCGATTTTGATTCGCTGAAATCCGGAAGCGACGGCAGACTTGAGAGTGAGCTGATTGAACTCTTAATTAAAATAAGACAGGATGCTAAGAATAATAAAAACTTTAAGCTTGCCGATTCTATACGGGATGAATTAAAGGATCTTGGCATACAGCTGCAGGACAGCAAGGATAAAACAACCTATAAAGTAATACGAAGTGGATAAGATTTTTTTAAAGATTTTGAAGATTTTATCCGTGTATTAATTAAGTATGATTGACCGGATTAAAGATAAAAATTACTTAAGATGGCTTAAAGAATATGGAAAAAGTAGTTAAAAAATACAGCAGCTTCGAAGAGGCTGATAAAGCAGATGTAGAATTCTGGAGAAGTGCTTCTGTACAACAGAAATTAGAGGCTCTTGAAGCTATCCGTTATACATATTTTAGATTAATGAAAGCTGATATTAAGGGTATCGATAAAGTCGTAAAGTTCAGAAAGCTGCATGATAAAGAAGAAAGTTAGTTACGCTAAGCTGTTTATAGATGACACGGAGTTAACCTACCGGGTAAAGTACAGCCGGAAAGCAAAATACCTCCGGCTGCAGATCAATCCTTCAACAGGACTGGAAGTTGTAATCCCTTACCGGTGCAAAACTGAAGATGCTGAAAAGTTCATATTAAAAAAGAAGGACTGGATATTAAAGCACCTGGGTTCTGTAAAGGTTAAAAAGGAATTTTTATTCTTCGGTGAAAAGATAGAAGTGAAACAGAAATATGATCTGTTCCTTGATTCACATAAGATCAGTTTCAGAAATAATATGCTCTTTATTGAAAGTCCGGCAGGTTCAACTCTGGACTCACGTGCAATTTATAATACCTGGCTTAAGCATTATGCTAAATCATGGCTTCCGGAAAGGACAGTAATCCTTGCCCGGAAATATAACTTCCTCCTCAAGCGGGTGAACATAAGAAATCAAAAAACGAGATGGGGAAGCTGCTCAACTTCCGGGAATATTTCTCTTAATTACAGGCTGCTGAAATACAGGAAGGAACTGATAGATTACGTTATCATTCATGAACTCTGTCATCTGAAACAGATGAACCACTCGAAGCAATTCTGGAAGCTTGTGGAGGAAATAGTTCCGGATTATAAAATGTTAAAACGTGAACTAAAAGCTCAACCTTGATTGAGTGGGTGCATGATTAATGATTGAATGATTTTCAATTTTACCCGTTTATCCGTTTACCCGCCTCTGCGGCGGGCCTATTGCGGGCTTTCACTCCTTGAACAACGTTCCCAGTCCAAGAATGAAATTGGGATCAAGTGCTTTTTTAATTTGCGCCATCCTTTTTACATTCTCTTCACCGTACATCATCTTCAAATAATCGGTTTTTAACTTGCCCACACCGTGCTCTGCTGAAATTGTTCCTCCAAGCCTCACTGCGTTCTCACAAATCTGCCTGTATATTTCTTTTCCGCGGTTGTATTCCTCTTCATTTGAGGGAAGCATATTAAGATGAAGATGAGAATTTCCAAAATGTCCATAGGCAATAAATTTCATTCCGGAATTATTTACTAATGTTTTGCAATCTTTATAAAACTTTCTGAATTGATTATCAGGAACGGCAACGTCGGTCCCCAGCTTTTTTACCTTTTTCCTGGCTATGAATTCATTCGCTTTGGCTGAAACTGAATGGCGGAACTCTTCAAGTTTTATTTTGTCCTGTGCAGAAAAGGCAAACCAGGCAGTTTCAGTGTTCCCATTATGACGGGCAATCAAATCAGCCCAATCATTAAACAATTTCTCATCGTTCTCTTCGCTGGTTTCCTGTTCAAACCAGACAGAAGCTTTCGCATCAGCAGGGATCTGAGGATAATCCCCGATGAGAAATTTCAGACAATTTTCATCCATAAATTCAAGAGCAAGAGCATCAATTGAATCAGACTGTTCAAGCCTTGTCCGGAATGAAATCTCTCTTGCTTCCTCGATGAAGGAAACGGCGTCAGCTTCCGAGTTAAAGAAAATGACAGATGAGAGGATATTTTCGGGAAGATCCACCAGTCTGAGTTTTATATTTGTAATAACACCCAGCGTTCCCTCAGAACCTATGAACAAGTCGATTGCGTCCATATCTTTTTTTAAGAAATAACCGGAAGCATTTTTTACGGCTGGCATACGAATGTCAGGAATCTGAATTTTAATGGTCCGTCCTGATCTCGTTGTGAGCTCAAGTTCATAATCTTTAGCTTTCTGCATTCCTCTTTTAAGTTCAATAATTTCCCCTGATGCAAGAACTATCTGCAGCTCTTCTACGAAATTCCTGGTAGGTCCATATTTGAAGGTCTTCTCACCCGATGCATTTGTTGCAATGGTTCCTCCAATAAAACAATTCCATTCGGTGGGATCGGGAGGGTAGAGAAGATTCACTCCGTTCACTTCTTTTTGCAAAGTGTCAAGGATTACCCCGGGCTCGGTTATTATATACTTTTCTTCCGTATTAATTTCTATTATCCTGTTAAGCTTTTCAGTAGAGATCATTATCCCGCCGAGAGGAACACGCGCACCTGTTAGTCCTGTGCCGTTTCCGGCGATAGTAACCGGTGTCTTGCTTCCATCAGCCTCTTTCAGTAGTCCTGCAATTTCTTCTATGGATTCAGGAATGTAAACAGCTTCGCAGCTTCCTTTAAAGTTGGAGGCATCGCTTAAATAATTTTGTATTTCGTCGGGTGATGTTTTAAGAATCATTCTATTAAGTTTACGGCTTAGTTCAAGTTCAGGTTCAAGCCTGCCTGCCGAAAGGCAGGTTTAAGATTAAGTATAAGTGAGTCAGATTAAGAATGCCTTAGAATCTCAAGATAGTCGCGCCGGATATTTATATCAGGGATATCCTTATTATTGCGTTCAGGTATCCATGGCATATTAAGATATCCGTATAATTTATCGAGAGCATCAAACATATTTATTTCAGGAAGCCCGTTATCTCTCAGATAATGTACAAATTTTAATGTAAGGAATCCGTCAAACCACCTGGTTTTCTGAATCTGAAGCTGTTCCTCCGATTTTGAATTTTTTAAAATGTTAATCATATCCGGTTCAAAACTCTGATAATATAAAAAACGGATAAGTTCGGGATGTATCTCTTTTGCACTATTAAGATAATAAGTAATTTCTGTTTTACCCGGAGAATAAAAAACCTCATGCCATTGCTTCAGAATATTGAAGGATTCGGGATTATACAGCATATATTCAGCCTGGATCTTCGAAAGGAAACGATTTATACGCTGACCTGTACCAAATGGAACGCGCCATGAGCCTCTGCCTGAGGGATAAACGGCTGTTGAATCGATAGTTTCTATCCTTACATTCTTTGCCAGCTTTTCAAGGAAATAAAAATCCTCGGCAGCTTTGCGTTTATTCATTCCCTCAACCTTAATATAACTCTCATAATCACAAATCATTGTAGAACCGATCGTATGAAATGCGTAGGGTGAGCCGGCATATTTTAATCCAAGTACATAATACCTTAAGAATATTTCATAGCAGATTATAGCATCAGTAAGTATGTCATTACCTGCAGCGTCGTGCTTGAAATTTACAACAGCCGCCGATAAGTTCTGTTTATTAAAACGGCTTACAACTTCTTTCAGGTAGTCCTGATCCAGTGTACAATCCGCATCCGTTGTAAGTATGAGTTTTTTGCCTTTTGAACTGAAATCAATAATATTCAGAGCGGCATCCATACCGATTTTCCGCGCTAATCCAACGCCTCCGTCTTTTTCAGGCAAAGTTTTGCGGGGGGAAGCGGCATCTATAACGCCAAAATTTATATCGCTGTCAAGGACTTCTCTGCCGAGAGCATCTTCAGGACTGCCGGTC